>JAMWDA010000059.1 GCA_023818995.1 Candidatus Omnitrophota bacterium | reverse complement strand
AAGTATATCAGAGTGTTCTATAAGGACTAATTTATACAACAATTTAGTTATAAAGAACATATATAGGCATATGACATTCTAGCTGCACAGTTAATATGACATTCTATCTACTCTGTAACATAGAGAGAAATTTAAAGAAATAACAGCACAGTCGCAGGCTCGGACACATCTTGCGTCCTGGCACTGCTCTTTTTACCCCGTGAGTGAGATGTCGCAAGCTATCTCACAGGGTGAATATCCTGCCACGCTGAAGGTGTGGCAGGATATAAAAGGAAAAGTAGCGAGGACGCAAATAGTGCCCGAACCTGCGACCATTACCTTGTTTGGATGGGGTGATAAATTTCATTTTTGAATTTCAGCGGTATGGTTTGAAAGTTGTCTAATACGGGTAGCCATTTTTGACAATACGAACTGGGGATTTTCGGAAAATGAAACGAAAGTCCCCTTTTCTTTTTTGTCTCTACCCGTCGCAATCACTGAAGGAATGTTTGATTTTTTGAAAGCGTCAAAATCCTTGTAATGTAAAATATTGTTTACACTTGTAGATAAAAATATTCTTGAAAAGCAATAAAGGTTATCCCTAAACATATGGTTATTTTTTTAAGAACATTTAAATAAATCCAAGCATTTATAGAATTGTCAACATTAAAATTAATGGTATAATATAAAATGGATAAAAAGGTGGAAGAAAAAAGTGTTTTAAGAAAAAATCTTTTAAAAAAGATATACTCTTTAACTAATGAGGAAATTGAAAGGAGGAGTAAGAATGTTGAAAAAACTATTATTAACTTGCCTATATATAAAAAATCAAAAGTTATAATGGTTTATTATCCTTTGAAAGGTGAAGTTAATCTTTTAGGTATGGTCAGGAAGGCTTTGAAAGAAGAAAAAACAATTTGTTTCCCTGTAATTGATTTGAAGAATAATGAGTTATTTCCCTATAGAGTAAGAGATTTAGATAAGGATTTTGTTAAAGGACCTCTGAATATAATGCAGCCCAATAAGCGTCAAACAGATAAAATAGAGGTGGATGAACTTGATTTAGTTATTCTTCCTGCTTTGGCTATGGATTATAATAAGTATCGTTTAGGTAGAGGAGGAGGTTTTTACGATAGATTTATAAATAGACTTCAATCCCACACTAAAAAGATTGGTGTGGTTTTTGATTTCCAGCTTTTTAGCACCCTTCCTGTTCGCATACCTTACGACCAGAAAGTTGACATTGTTGTTTCTGATACAGTTTGTTTTTAGCTTATAAGTTAAGGTAAGTATATTTTTATCACTACAAGGAGGTATTCAATGAATACTTTATATATGATTTTTATCTCTTTGATTGCCGGAGGAGCTATAGGTTACTTTACTAAGGATATTGTTGAGAGAAATAAATTATTAAGGGTGAAGGAAGAAGCAGAGAGATTTTTGAGAGAGGCTAAAGATAAAGCTCAAGAAATTATAAGAAAAGCTGATTTAGATGGCAAAGAATTACTTTATAAGTTAAGATTGGATTTTGAGAAAAGAACTACTCAGAAAAAAGACGAGCTTGCTCAACTGGAAAGAAGACTTTCTCAGAGAGAAGAGAATTTGGAGAAGAGACTGGATTTTATTGAGAGCAAAGAAAGAGAAATAAGCAAGAAAGAAGCACAGATTAATACTCTTATGCAGGAACTTACTACTAAGAATAATCATTTGAAACAACTTATCCAAGAAGAAAAAGATAAACTTCAAAAAATATCTTCTCTTACTCCCGAAGAAGCAAAGAACTTATTGCTTAAGATGTTTTCTGAAGAATTGAGAACAGAAAAAGCTATAATGCTTAAGCAACTTGAGGAGGAAATAAAAGAGGAAGCAGATAAGAAGGCTAAAGAGATTATCTCTTTAGCTATTCAAAGATGCGCTGTAGAGCATACTACAGAGACTACCGTGAGTGTAGTTCAGTTACCTAACGAAGAAGTAAAAGGCAGAATTATTGGTAGAGAAGGAAGGAATATACGTGCTTTTGAGATGGTTACAGGAGTTGATTTAGTTATTGACGATACCCCCGAGGCGGTGAGTATATCTAGCTTTGACCCTATAAGGAGAGAGATAGCAAGAATAGCTTTAGAAAAATTAGTTATGGATGGTAGGATACATCCGGCTAGAATAGAAGAGGTTATTGAGAAGGTAAAAAAAGATTTTGAAAGGCAGTTGGTAGAGGAAGGTAAAGCAGTGGCTTTTGAATTAGGTATACATAATCTTCATTACGAGATTATAAAATTATTGGGTAAGTTAAAGTATCGCACCAGTTTCGGCCAAAATGCTCTTCAGCATTCTAAAGAGGTAGCGTTTATTATGGGTATATTAGCCGGCGAGCTTGGTTTAGACCCAAGGATAGCTAAGCGAGCTGGTTTGCTTCATGATATAGGTAAAGCTGTTGACCATCAGGTGGAAGGAACACATTCTAATATTGGGGGAGAACTTTTGAGAAAATATGGTGAGAATGAGATTGTAATTAATACTGCTGAATCTCATCACGAAGAAGCAGAATTTAAATCAATATATTCTGTTTTAGCATTAGTTTCAGATGCTATTTCTGCTTCTCGTCCGGGAGCAAGGAGAGAGACTTTAGAGAATTATATAAAGAGATTAAGGGACCTAGAATCTATTGCTACCAATTTTGAAGGCGTAGAAAAAGCGTTTGCTATTCAAGCGGGTAGAGAGATAAGAGTTATTGTTCAACCTAATAAAGTTAAAGATGAAGATATGCATCTCTTAGCTTATCAGATAAAGAAAAGTGTAGAGAAAGATATGGAGTACCCCGGACAGATAAAGATTACTGTTATAAGAGAGACGCGCACTGTAGATTATGCTAAATAGTTTACCTGTAGAAACTAATTGTATATTTTTTGAAAAAGGATAAAATATAAAAATATGAAGGTGCTTTTTATTGGAGATATAGTAGGGAGGCCGGGGAGAAATTACCTTAAGGAGCGGATTCTTCAAATACGTAAGGAAGAAGAGATAGATTGTGTAATCGCTAATGGAGAAAATAGTGCCGGTGGTTCAAGTATAACTTTTCAAACCGCAAAAGAGATTATAGATTGCGGAGTAGATTTTATTACCAGTGGTGACCACATTTTCAAGAAGAAAGAATCAAAAGAAGCTTTGGAAAAATTGGATGTTTTACGTCCCCTTAACTATGGTAATTTAGCTTACGGTAGAGGCTATATAATAAAAGAGATAAAAAATGTAAACGTAGGAGTAATAAATTTGTTAGGGAGAGTATTTATGCAGCCGGTAGATTGTCCTTTTAAATCTGTAAGAGATATTTTGGATGAGATAAGGAGTAAAACAAAAGTTATAGTTGTGGATATTCATGCGGAAGCAACCAGTGAAAAATTAGCCCTTGGATATTTTCTTGGTGGTAAGGTTAGTGCGGTAATTGGTACGCATACCCATATACCAACTGCTGATGAACGGATAATAGATGGATTTACCGCATATATTACCGATGTGGGCATGACCGGTAGTTTCGATTCTATTTTAGGGAGAGAAAAATATCGGATAATAGAGCGTTTTATTACCAATTTGCCTGTGAGGTTCAATTTAGCTGAAGAAGATGTGCGTATCCAAGGAGTTATTTTAGAAATAGATTCATTAACGGGGAGAGCTTTAAATATAAAAAGGGTAGAATATAAAAAGGAGGGGTGATGAGTTGGAATGGCAAAGAAAAAAGGATTTTCCCTAGAGCTAATTTCCCTTGCAAGATAACTGTTGGGTCAAAGGATATTTATTTTAACTCTCATACGGAAAATATCGGTGAAGGAGGGGTAAAGGTTATTTTAGAAGAGAAATTGAAAAGAGCGATGCCGGTAAATTTAGAGCTTATTTTAGGCGAAGATAAAAAGATAATTTGTAAAGGAGAGGTAGTGTGGGTGGAAGAGAGAGTTAATCCCTTGAGTGGTAAGGCATCTTTATTCGATACAGGTATTCAATTTTTGGATATGTCTGAAAATGATAGAAATTATATAAAAAAATTAGTAGATACCCTTATTGCTCAAAATAAAGTTTAATTAAGATACTTAAGTGGAAAGACGCAGATTCCCCAGAGTAAGGTTCCCCTGTAAGATAACTATTTATTTGCCCGAAGAATTTACTATAATAACCCATACGGAAAATGTCGGTTGTGGAGGAGTAAGAGTGCTCGTGGAGAAGAGATTAAAAGTATCTTCTATTGTTGGTTTAGAATTATTTGTGGGAGAGACTAAACCGGTAAGATGTAAAGGGAAAGTAGTTTGGGAGATAGAAAAGAAGAATCCTCTAAATAATCAGGTCACATTATTCGATATAGGGTTAGAATTTATTGATATTAAAGATGTTGATAGGGAGCATATTAGAGAACTTATAGATAAAGTTAATGAATGAGATGATATTTTAGAGTATATGTTAGAACAGATTAATTTCCCTAAAGATATTAGAGAGAGTAGTATAGAAGAGTTAAAAATTTTAGCTGAAGAGATAAGAAGAGTTATTGTTGATATAGTTTCTAAAAAAGGGGGTCATTTAGCTTCTTCTTTGGGAGCAGTAGAGTTATGTTTAGCTATACATTACTGCGCAAATACTCCTAAGGATACTTTAATTTTTGATGTTGGTCATCAAGCTTATGCTCATAAGATAATTACAGGGAGAAAAGATTCATTTACAAAGTTGAGAGAATATAAAGGTATAAGTGGTTTTCCTAACCCTGAAGAATCCAATTACGATGTTTATATTTCTGGACACGCCTCCACAGCTATTTCCTGGGGGCAAGGTATTGCTGAAGCGAAGAGATTAAGAAAAGATACTTCTAAGACAATAGTAGTAATTGGTGATGGGGCTTTAACAGGAGGAATGTGTTTTGAAGCTTTAAATAACTGCGGACATAGTAGAAGCGATGTTTTGGTTATTTTTAATCATAACGAAATGAGTATATCTTATTCTACAGGCGCATTAGTTCACTATTTAAACAAGATAATTTCTCTTCCCATTTATAATAGAATAAAAAAAGAATTGGATAGTTTCTTAACACACTTACCTTCTTTTGCTTACAGATTAGTAAAGAAGGCAAAAAAGTTTGAGGAAGCAATAAAAGGTTTAATTGTGCCGGGGATTTTTTTTGAAGAGTTAGGTTTTAGATACTTTGGTCCTTTAGATGGACATGATTTAAATTTACTTATTCCTACCCTAAATAATATTTTATCTTTAAAAGGGCCTCGGCTACTACATGTGATTACTAAGAAAGGTAAAGGTTATAGCTTTTCTGAAAATAATCCCGAAGAATTCCATAGTGTGTTACCATTTTCTATTTCTACAGGTAAACCGATTAGATTAATTAAAGAAGGTTTTGGTGAAGTTATGGCAAAAAAATTGGTTTCTTTAGGGAAAGAGAATCAAAGAATAGTAGCAATTACTGCCGCGATGGCAAAAGGAACGGGTTTAAATATTTTTTCTCAAGCTTTCCCTGAACGATTTTGGGATGTAGGTATCGCTGAGGAGCATGCTGTAGGGTTAGCTAGTGGATTGGCGAGAGCAGGTTTTAGACCATTTGTGGCGATATACTCAACTTTTTTACAGCGGTCATTTGACCAGATTATTCACGATGTGGCTTTGCAGAAATTACCGGTAGTATTCTGTGTGGATAGAGCAGGGTTTGTAGGTGAAGATGGTCCTACCCATCATGGAGTTTTTGATATAAGTTATTTAAGGATGATACCAAATATGATTTGTATGGCACCTAAGGATAAATTAGAATTAGAAGATATGTTGGAGTTCTCTTTAATTGTTGATTTGCCTTGCAGTGTGCGTTATCCTAAAGGTGAAAGCTATGTATTAGGTAAAAAGAGAAGTAAAATTACCTTAGGAAAATCTGAGATTCTATGTGAAGGTAAAGATATTTGTATTATAGCTTTGGGTTCAATGGTAAAAGAAGCTTATGAGGCAGTTAATTTATTGCAAGATAAAGGGTTGAGTACGTTTTTGGTTAATGGTCGGTTCATAAAACCATTGGATGAAGAGCTACTCGATTTCATAGGAGCCAATTTTAAGTTCATAGTTACTGTAGAAGAAGGAATCTTAAATGGTGGATTTGGGAGTGCGATTTTAGAGTTTTATGAGAAAAGAGGTCGTTTAGGAGGGTTAAGTATAAAGAGATTAGGTATAACTGATGAATTTTCTACTTTTGCCTCTCGGGAACAACTTTTAGAGATATATGGATTAGATAGCAAATCCATAGCAAAAAGAGTGTTGGATATTTTCAAAGAAGAAAGTGCCCTTGCCTTTTCTTATTATAGCCGTAGAAGATAGAATAAAATGGACGGAAGATTAAAAGTTAGATTTGCTCCTTCTCCTACAGGATTTTTACATATCGGTAGTGCGCGTACTTCTCTATTTAACTGGATATTTGCAAAAAAATACAATGCAGAGTTTATTTTAAGAATTGAAGATACTGATAGAACCCGTTCTAAGGAGGAGTATCTTGATGAAATATTGGATTCATTACAATGGTTAGGAATAAATTGGGATAAAATATACTATCAATCTAAACGTTTAGAGATATATAAGGATTATGCTAATAAATTGGTAGAGAGTAAGAAAGCATTTGTAGAAGATGGAGCGATAATTTTTAGATACGAATTGGACAGTATTAGTTTTGATGATTTGATTCGTGGATATATTGAATTTAAAGAATTACCAAAAGATACAGAAGTTATAATTAAATCTGATGGCACCCCCACTTATAATTTTGCCTGCTGTGTAGATGATGCATTGTTAGGTATAACCCATGTGATAAGAGGGGAGGACCATATTCCCAATACACCCAAACAACTTCTAATGTACACAGCATTAAATTTTAATCCCCCTTACTTTGCTCATCTACCAATGATTCTTTCTAGCGAGGGAGGCAAACTATCTAAAAGGTTTGGGGCTACCTCTATAAGAGAATATAGGGAGGCTGGTTATTTACCAGAAGCGATAGTTAACTATCTTTTACTTTTAGGATGGTCAGCGGGTAAAAATAGGGAAATAGTATCTATGGAGGAGGCTGTGAGATTATTCGAATTAAAGAATGTGAATAAAACAGGTGCTGCCTTCTCCCTTGATAAATTAGATTGGGTCAACTCAGAATATATAAAGAAACTTAATTCTGAAGAATTTTTTAAATATGCTAAAGAATTTTTGGAAAGGCAAAAATTTTTCCCCTTGGGAGTAGAAGAAGAATATGTTAAAAAAGTAATTTTGCTCTTCCAAAATAGAATAAGCAAATTATCAGATTTAAAGGAATGGACGTGCTCTTATTTTTTTGATGATTATACCTACTCCCAAGATACACAAGAGATTTTAGAAAGGGAGCTTTCTAAAGAAATTAGTTTTTTGATTACCAAATTAGATAAGATAAGTTCTTTTGATAAAATTACCGTGGAGAAGGAATTTCGCGCTACTGCTCAGGAATTAGGGTTAAAGGCAGGTGATTTAGTTCACCCTGTAAGGGTAGCACTTACCGGCAGACGAGTAGGTCCGGGGTTATTTGAAGTAATGGAAGTTTTAGGAAAAGAGAGAATAATTAAGAGATTGCATAGACTATTGAATTTTTGGCAACAAACAAAAGCTATCTCATAAAAAATATTTTATCAATTCTTTGAATCTCAAACAGTTAGGCTTTTAACTTTTTATTAGTTTTCTTTGCTCGTCTTAGAATTCCAGATTTTAAAATGGGATCTCACCTTCTAAAAATATACTTACTATTTATTATATCTTCAACTCTAATTTCCTGTAAACACATAAATTATCAAAAGTTATATATAAATGGTAAATTGTATTACTTAGAGTTAGCTGTCACACCCGAACAAAGATTGCAGGGATTAATGTTTAGAAATAATTTAGAAGAAAATAGAGGTATGCTTTTTATATTTGAGGAAGAAGATATATATCCCTTTTGGATGAAGAATACCTTTATTCCCTTGGATATAATTTGGATAAATGAGGATAGAGAAGTTGTGTTTATTAAACATAGTGCGCAACCGTGTAAAGAAGAGAGGTGTCCTAGTATATATCCTGATAAGAAAGCAAGGTTCGTTTTAGAATTGAAGGGAGGAACAGCAAAAAAGATTGGTTTGAATTCAGGCGATAAGATAGATTTTACTAACATTATTAATCTTTTATGAAAACGTTTCCAATTAAACTATTATTTTTATTGAATTAGTTATTTTTAATATGGTATAAAAATAAAAAGTGATTAGAACAAAGGAGAAGGTTAAAAGTGAGTTTGAATTTTGTAAAATATACCCCTATAATAAAAATAGTAGTTTTTTGTTTTTGTAAGTAGAAAGTGTATAATAGTGAAAGGAATTAATGGGATAAAATATAATGGAATAGAGAGAAGAAGATATCCTCGGCTTGACGTTATAGCCTCGGTTAATTGTTCTTTAGTAGATAGAGAGGATACAGGTGAACTTTCAATCTCAGAGAATATATCGGGAGGTGGTATTTGTACTATCATTAGCGAAGAGAGAGTAAAAGCAAATTTTTTATATTTGAGTATATTACTACCTAACTGTAAGGAACGTATATATGCGCGCGGTAGAATAGTGTGGGCTAAGGAGATACCTGTATATTTTGATACAAAGTTAAATTACGAAGTAGGTTTGGAATTTGTGGATATTAGCGAAGAAGACCGCCAAAAGATCTCCCGTTATGTAGAGAATAATCTTGCCAGATAATTCCACAAAAAATTCAATTTTTAATTCTTGAGAATAATTTATTAGCGTGGTAAAATTCATATCTAATATTATAAAGTTTGCCCGGTGGTGTAATTGGTAACACACTTGACTCTGGATCAAGCATTTCTGGTTCGAGTCCAGACCGGGCAGCCAGACTGGAATCTTTGAAAAATTTTCTTTTAAGATATAATGTATAATTAGAAACCAACTAAAGAGAGCGCAGTAATACAATTTAAATTGTATTCCCAGACGGGCAACGCCTGTTCAACTGTGCTCTCTGAGTATGGTTGGTTCCACAGCGTTGCCCTTTTGGGTTGAAAAA
>JAMWDA010000058.1 GCA_023818995.1 Candidatus Omnitrophota bacterium | reverse complement strand
ATTTATTATTATATGGTCGGATGGGGTTATAAAAACAGATTCATTTTCTTTTAATCTGGCTTTTTCTTTTAAAAAAACTAAAGATAAAATAACAGCTCCAGATGTATTCCTTCCAATAGGCTCAAGAATAAGATTGTCTTCTATTCTGTCATTTAAAGAAGATATTTCGTTAAAAACATAAAAACGATACTTATTGTTGGTAATAATATATATATCTTTTTTATCACATATTTTTAAAAATCTTTTATAGGTTTTTAAAAGCAAACTCTCACCATTTATTTTAATAAATTGTTTAGGATAATTTTCCCGAGAGAGCGGCCAAAGTCTTGTCCCTAATCCTCCCGCTAATATCAATGCTTTCATATACTCATACCACCCTTTATTCCACCCGGCGGGTGGAATAAGGTTGTTAATTTAAATGCGCCCGGGCCGAATCGAACGGCCACATCAGGCTTAGGAGGCCTGCGCTCTGTCCTTTTGAGCTACGGGCGCAAAAATCCCTCCCCCGAAATTAGCTCCCTCTTTTTAAGTCCGACCTCTAACAAATTTACTCTAAGAATTTTAGAACTTAATCAGTGAGTATACGGGATAATCTTTCAGTCTATCTCTTCCTTTAAGTCCAACTAACTCAATAAGAAAAATTATACCTACTATCTCTGCTTTTAATTTTTTAACGAGATTAACCAAGGCTAAAGCTGTTCCTCCTGTTGCCAATAAATCATCCAATAAAAGAACATTAGAATCGGAAGTTATAGCATCACGGTGAATCTCTAAAGAGTCTTTCCCATATTCTAAAGAGTAAGTATAACGGTAGGTTTTATAAGGAAGTTTACCTGCTTTACGCACGGGAACAAATCCACATTTAAGTTTATAGGCTAAAGCTCCTCCCAAAATAAATCCTCGTGATTCAGCAGCAACAACATAATCTATCTTTATACCTTTTACTTGTTTAGCTAATTCATCTATAGAACTTTTGAAAGCCTGGCGGTTATTAAGTAAAGTTGTTATATCACGAAATAGTATCCCTTTTTTAGGGAAATCGGGTATACTCCTTATATATTTATCTAATCTCATAATCCTCCTTCTTTTAAATCTCTATATTTCTATATTCTCTTTCTGCTGCTGTAAAGTATATCTACGTAACTTCTTTAAAGCTGCCTCCTCTATTTGCCTTACTCTTTCTCGAGAAATCTTAAGTTCTTTTGCTACTTCTGACAACACATGGCTACGACCATCACTTATACCGAATCTTAAATCTAATATTTTTTTCTCCCTCTCACTTAAAAATTCTAATAGGTCTAAAACCTGTTCATGACGAAAAAATTTTTCTATCTCTTTCTCGCTATCGGCGTAACCGCTAGTTTTTATAAAATCGGAGAGATGTGTTTCCCCTGCTTCATCTATAGGTGCATCTAAAGACGACTTCTTTTCCATCCATAACTCTATCTCAGCAATTTTACTAAGCGGAAGATTCATTCTTTTAGCTATCTCTTGGCGGTTTGGTTCTCTCTTTAGTTTCTCCATCAATTTATTTCTTGTTTTTATATATTTAGATATCAACTCACTCATATAAACAGGGATACGAATAGTTTTACCTTGTTCGATAATAGAACGAGCAACCGCTTGGCGTATCCACCAAGCAGCATAAGTAGCAAACCGATAACCCTTACGGATATTAAATTTATCAATTGCGCGCATAAGTCCAATATTACCTTCAGCAATCAAATCCATAAGAGGCATATCAAAATGAGCATAGTTTTTCGCTATATTTACTACTAACTTTAAATTAGCATTGATAAGCTTCCAACGAGCCTTAGTATCACCTTTACGGGCCCTTTTAATTAGCTCTATCTCCTCTTTCTTAGAAAGAATCGGAATATCCTTTATCCTTTCTAAATAAGCTTTTATCGCTTCCATTTAAATATTAACTACACTCTTACTTCTTACTCTTATTTTTTAATCTCTTACCCCTAAGCTTTTCCTCTACACTCGCTCTCGCCGCAGATAAAATAGCAATAGGAACTCTAAAAGGTGAACAGCTTACATAATTCATCTCTACACGATGACAAAATTCTATAGAACGCGGGTCTCCTCCATGTTCACCACATATACCCACCTCTAAATTCTTATTCACCTTACGTCCTAGCTCTATCCCCATCTTTACCAACTCGCCGATACCTCTCTGGTCGATTGTTTGAAAAGGATCCTCAGTTAATATCCCTTTCTTAAGATATACCGGCAAGAAACTCCCAATATCATCCCGAGAAAAACCAAATCCCATCTGGGTTAAATCGTTTGTGCCAAAAGAAAAGAAATCTACTACCTTAGCTAATTCATCTGCTACCACACAGGCACGGGGAATCTCCATCATAGTGCCAAACATATTCTTTATCTTTTTTATACCGTATTTCTTTATAACTTCTTCGTATACCCTCTTAATCATCGCTAACTGATCATTCAACTCTTTCACATCGCAAACTACAGGAATCATAATCTCAGGATAAGGGTTCTTACCTTCTTTTATCAATTCTGCTGATGCCTCAAATATAGCACGCACTTGCATTTCGCTTATCTCAGGATAAGTAATACCTAACCTGACTCCCCTATGTCCCATCATAGGGTTAGATTCATGGAGAGCTTCTGCCCTTTTATTTAACTCCTCTAAAGAAATATTTAGGTCTTTAGCAAGAGTTTCCAATTTAGCTCGGTCTTTAGGAACAAACTCATGTAAAGGAGGATCGAGCAAACGTATAACCACTGGTAATCCATCCATTGCCTCCAAAGTTCCTTTTATATCCTTCTTTACGTAAGGAAATAATTCCTCTAAAACTTTTCTTCTTTCTTCTTCAGTTTTAGATATAATCATTTTTCTTAGAATAAATAAAGGTTCTTCTGAACCTTTCCCATAAAACATATGTTCTGTTCTAAATAACCCTATACCTTCCGCTCCAAATTGACGAGCTCTCTTAGAATCCTCAGGAGTATCAGCATTAGTTCTTACACCTAATCTTTTTACTGACTTACATATCTTTAAAAATTCGTTAAGAGTTTTATTTTCCTCTAAAGGATTAATCATCGGTAGATTTCCTTCGTATACTACTCCTTTAGTGCCATTTAAAGTTAAGTAATCTCCCTCTTTAAATAATTTACCATCCACGATTAACTCTTTTTTAGCATAATCTATATGTAATGCAGAACAACCCACGACACAACATTTTCCCCAACCTCTTGCTACTAAAGCGGCATGAGAAGTCATACCACCTCGCGCAGTAAGTATTGCTTCCGAGGCACGCATTCCTTCCACATCTTCAGGATTAGTCTCTTCTCTTACAAGGATAACTTTTTTACCTAATTTTTTCCACTCTACAGCCTCTTTGGCCGTAAATACTATCTGTCCACTCGCTCCTCCCGGGCCAGCAGGTAACCCTTTAGCTAAAGGTTTTTGTTGAGTTTCCACTTTAGGGTCAATAATTGGGTGCAAAAGCTCATCTAGTTGTGAAGGTGTCACCCGCATAACAGCTTCCTCTTTAGAAATCAATCTCTCTTTAACCATATCCACTGCCATCTTTACAGCAGCAGGCCCATTACGTTTACCAACACGACACTGTAAAATAAATAGTCTTCCCCTCTCTATAGTAAACTCTATATCCTGCATATCTCGATAGTGTTTCTCCAATCTTCTTTGAATATCAAAAAGTTGCTTATATATATTAGGCATAGCTTTTTCTAAGGTAACTAAATCTTTGTTATGTTCGGATTTAGAATACTCGTTTATAGGAGCGGGTGTACGAATGCCAGCGACAACATCTTCTCCTTGAGCGTTGACTAAATATTCACCATAAAAATCTTTATCTCCATTCCCTGGATTACGAGTAAAAGCTACCCCTGTAGCAGAATCATTACCCATATTACCAAAAACCATCGTCTGAACATTCACAGCTGTCCCCCAATCATCAGGTATACCTTCTATACGACGGTAACTAACTGCTCTCTTACCATTCCAAGAAGCGAAAACAGCACCAATAGCACCCCAAAGCTGTTCTTCAGCTGAATCAGGAAAATCCTTATTTAAAACCTCCTTAACTTTCTTTTTAAATAACTCACATAACTCTTTCAAATCATCTGTAGTTAAATCTGTATCTTGCTTGTAACCTTTCTTCTTCTTCATCTCATCCATAATCTTTTCCAATTGTCTACGTATACCAGAATCATCATCCTTAGGTTCTATTCCAGCGGCTTTCTCCATCACCACATCAGAATACATCATAATTAACCTTCTATAAGCATCGTAAACAAATCTACTATTACCCCCACTCTGCTTAATTAAACCAGGAATAGTTTTAGTATTTAAACCAACATTTAATACTGTCTCCATCATCCCCGGCATAGAACGTCTTGCTCCCGAGCGCACAGAAACTAGTAGAGGATTATCGGGGTCAGCGAATTTTCTATTCATTATTTTTTCTATCTTCTGCATTGCCTTATTAACTTCCTCTCTTAAACCTTTAGGATATGTTTTATTATGTTTATAATAATAAGTGCAAACTTCTGTAGTAATAGTAAATCCAGGAGGTACAGGTAATCTTAAATCTTTATGTCCGGCCATCTCGGCTAAATTAGCTCCTTTACCTCCTAACAGTTCTTTCATACTCTCATTACCATCGGCTTTACCTCCTCCAAAGAAGTAAACATATTTTTTCTTCTCCATTGTTCACCCCTCCTTTTAATAAAAATTTTGCATTTATCGTCTACTAATCTTTAGAATTTAACTTTTCTTTAATAAATTCCTCTATCTTATATATGGAAATCCTCTCCTGAGACATACTATCTCTATCTCTTATGGTAACTTTACCATCATCTATACTCTCTACATCAACGGTTATACAGAAAGGTGTACCAATCTCATCCTGGCGACGATACAATTTACCAATAGCAGCAGTATCATCGTACACAGTTGGCATTTTATTTTTTATATCATAAAATATTTTTTTTGCAAGTTCCACTATATTAGAATTGTTCTTAAGCAAGGGAAATATCGCTAAAGTATAGGGAGCCAAACTCGGTTTAAGTTTTAGCACTACACGTTTACGCCCTTTTACTTCTTCCTCATGGTAAGCATCGCATATAACAGCAAAAAAAGTCCTATCCACACCCGCTGATGGTTCAATTACAAAAGGTATATAATGAGTGTTATCCTCATCATCGAAATAACTTAAATCTTTTTTGCTAACTTTTGAATGCTGGGTTAAATCGAAATCACCTCTATTAGCAATACCTTCCAATTCACTCCATTCTCCACCGTTATCTTCTCTTTTACTACTAAAAGGAAACTTATACTCTACATCTATACAACTCTTAGCATAATGAGCTAACTCGTCTTTAGAGTGCTCTCTTAATCTTAAGTTTTCTTTCTTTAACCCTATTCGCTCAATATAAAAATTATAACGTTCGTTAACCCAATAATCAAAATATCTATCCGCATCCTTAGGTTTTACAAAATACTCTATCTCCATCTGCTCAAATTCTTTCATTCTAAAAATGAAACTACCTGTGGTTACTTCGTTCCGAAAAGCTTTACCTATCTGAGCTATACCAAAAGGAAGTTTCTTATGGGTAGTGTTAAGAACATTAAGAAAATTGGTAAAAATACCTTGAGCTGTTTCTGGTCTTAAATAAGCTTCCTGAGGAGAATCTTCACTAGCGCTTATATTCGTCTTAAGCATAAGGTTAAACCTCTTGGGTTTACTCTCCAAAATATCAATTAAACTCCCACATTCTGCACAGCGATAATTATTTTCAGTTACTTTTTCAATTTTATCTATCCGCATTCTCTTTTTACATTGAGGGCAATCAACTAAATAATCAGCAAAACCTTCTAAGTGTCCGGAAGCAACAAAAACATCTCTATTCATAATAATTGCACTATCCAAACCTACAATATCCTCTCTCTTCTCTACATAAGTATCCCACCAAATATCTTTAATTCTCTTCTTTATCTTAGCCCCCAATGGCCCATAATCCCATATACTGGAGAGCCCTCCATAAATTTCTGAACCACCAAAAACAAATCCCCTTCTACGGCAAAGAGAAACTATCTGTCCTAATCTATCATTACCCATATATCTAACACCTATTAAAACATTATTATACCGCTAAATAATCAAATGCCAAAATCAAAATTAATTTTAAATAATCTCTTTAAGCTTACTTAACTCCTCTTCTTTCATTAAGAAACTCTCTTCTTTTAGAGGAAAACGAGCTTCTTTTACATCCAAGATAAATTTCTTTACTGCATCTAAAATAATCTGTGATAAATCTACATAAACACGCACAAATTTAGGTTTAAATATCCTATACAAACCTAACAGATCGTAGAGAACAATTACTTGGCCATCACAGGATGGTCCTGCTCCAATACCTATAGTAGGGATGCTTAACTTATCGGTTATCAGTTTTGATAACTGAGAAGGTATACATTCTAAAACTAAACTAAAACTCCCCCAATCCTGAAATAGCTTAGCTTGCTCTATCAATTCATGTGCTCGTTGATAATCTCTACCCTGAACGCTAAATCCACCAAGCTTATCAACACTCTGAGGAGTAAGTCCTATATGTCCCATAAGAGGAATCCTATTTTGGGCGAATTGTAAACCAATCTCTTGACAACCATCAAACCACTCTATCTTTACAGCATCTGCTCCTGCTTCCTCTAAAAACTTTTTTGCGAAATAGATAGCTTTCTTTTTATTCTTTTGATAACTAACATAAGGCATATCTGCTACCACTAACGCTCTCTTCACCCCTCTTCTTACCGCTTGGGTGTGATTAAACATCTCTTTAAAACTTATATCCTTGGTTCTCTTTATCCCTAAAACTACGTTAGCCATAGAATCTCCCACAAGGATTATATCTACTCCTGCCTCATCTATAATTTGAGCGAAAGAAGTATCGTAGCAGGTAAGCATAGTAATTTTTTCTTTATGTTTCTTGGTTAAAATATCTTTTATGGTTATCTTAGAGAATATAGATTCTTTTTCCCTTTCCATCACGCATTACTAAAAAAACTTTTACTCCTAGATTCTCTTTAGCTAAGAATTCCTTTATTTTCTCATAACCCATAACAAAAAAAGCAGTAGCTAAAGCATCGGCAGTTGTACAATTCTTTGCTATAACAGTGACACTTATAATTTTATCATCTAAAGGATAACCTGTCTTAGGGTTAATTATATGTGTATAATTTTGTGAAGCATAAGTAAAGAATTGTTCGTAACTACCAGAAGTAGCTATTGCCTGATCAACTACAGGTATAATATCAATAATACCATCCCTTACCAGAGGGTCCCTTATACCCACTTTCCAGGAAGTATGGTAATTTTTACCCAAACAGTAGATATCACCACCGGCATCAACAATTGCACTATCTATACCCTTCTTCTTTAACTTCTCTACTGCTTTATCTACCATATACCCTTTAGCTATACCTGATAAATCTATCATTAATCCTTCTTTTTTTATAGTTACCGTTTGAAAATTCTTATCTACCCCTATAAATTCCATCCCTCCTAATTTAACTAAATCTTCTATCTCTTCTTTATCAGGAAATTTATCTATTTTCTTACCTTTAATAAAATTTTTCCAAAACTTATATAGTATACCTTTACTCACATCAAAACTACCATCGGTTAGCTGGTATGTCTTATAAGCTAATTCTAAAACTTCTATCAGCTCAGAAGATACTCTTATAGGGATATTGTAAGTAGAATTAACTTTGGATATTTCTGAATTAGGGTCGTAGATATTAAAAATCTTATCTAATCGTTTAAACTCTTGATAAACGATTCTCCCTGCATAAGGTGAGGAAGAATTAACTGTAAGGTATGTACCAGCAACAATAAATTTATGTTTATAAACTCTGCGTGTTAACTTGGGAAATCTATTAAATATTGAAGAGAATCCTCTTAAGTTGTTTTCTTTCAGATAAAAGTTATCATTTACTTTCATAAAAAATAAGCAAAAACTTAGGAAAGTTAAAATAACAATAAATTTAATTATTGTTTTTTTAGCCATTTTCTTAACTCCTCTAAGCTCATACAGTTCAATAAGTCATCTCTTCCTAACCAAGCCCGCCTTGCTACACTTACTCCTAAATTTATCAAGTGTAACTGTTCTAATATATGAGCATCCGTACCTAAAGCTAATTTAACACCCCCCTCTTTTGCTCTCAAAGCATCTATATCGTTCAAATCTAATCTTTGATGATAACAATTAATCTCCAAAGCTACACTGTAATCTTTAGCTACTTTGAAAATTTCATCTAAATCTACATCGTAAGGGTCTCTTACGCCCCATAATCTTCCTGTAGGATGAGCAATAATATTAACATACTTATTCTTACAAGCAGAAATAATCCTTTTAGTAATAACCTCTTTTGACTGTTTAAACCCCGTATGAATAGCAGCAATGACTATATCTAATTCCTTAAGAATGCTATCAGGATAATCTAACTTACCATCACTAAGTATATCTACCTCTGCTCCGCAAAGAATAGTTACTGTGTTCAACTTTCGGTTAATCTTCCTTATCGTATCTATCTTTTCATAGAGTCTTTCTTTATCTACTCCATGAGCAACCTTTAAAGATTGGGAATGATCACTGATCCCTATATACTGATAACCTAAATCTTTAGCTTTTTCTCCAATCTCCTCTATAGAAGAATCACCATCGCTGTATATAGAATGAACGTGAAAATCACCTTTAATTTGCCCCATCTCTAACAACTGAGGCAAAGCTTTATCTAAAGCTAACTCTATCTCTCCTCTATCCTCTCTTAATTCAGGAGGTATGAACTGCATCTTAAAGAATTCAAATATCTCATCCTCGCTCTTACTAACCAATCTTCTTTCTCCTTTAAATACTCCGTATTCGTTTATCTTATAACCCTTCTTTATCGCATACTGTCGCATTTTGATATTGAACTGTTTAGAACCAGTAAAATACATTAATGCTGAACCAAAACTATCCTCTTCCACCACTCTCAAATCTACTTGAATATTACTCTCTTTAGCCAAAACGCTAGATTTTGTCTCACCTTTAGCTAAAACCTCTTTTACTAAATCTAAACTTACAAATTTATCCATAACTTTCTTAGGATTAGAAGAAACAACAAG
>JAMWDA010000057.1 GCA_023818995.1 Candidatus Omnitrophota bacterium | reverse complement strand
CTGGCTCATAATACCCTCCTTCCTGGGGGGTATTATAGCATCCCTTAGGTTTTAGGATATGAAATTTCTACTTTGCCAGAATATGAAATTATTATATTGCGATTACACTAAAATTTTTAAAATTGTAAAATTTAGAGGTGTAAGTTTACCATTAGCATAAGATATATCTTTGGTTATAGGAAATTTTAGGGTGTGTTCTTTAGAACTAAGAGAGGTGTTAAGATGTTTTTAAAGAATTTATTTGCTCTCTTTTAATAATTCAAATTCTTCTCTTAAATAAACTAATTTACAAAGTTGAATATCGTCTGCTTTTACTATTCTAAAAATTGTAAAAAGAGATTGCTATAATAAACCCGGCCATACTTATCTACTTCTGAGAATAATCATTTTTCTCTTAGGTAATCCGAAATGAATTTATCAAAATTAATAAAGATAAAATTATGGCGAGTAGTTCAAAAGTTTCCTTAAGGAAATCTTTATAACCAAATAACTTAACCTCCTGCCAAATTTCTATTACCATAATCAAGCCAACTACTGCGATTAGAGAAGGAAGTTCTTTTTTTATCCAAGATAGTCTCAAGATAAAATATTGCTTAAAATTTAAGATAACCTTAGGAAAATACTTCGGCGTTGTTTTACAGTAATGAATATACTCTTGACCAAATTTTTTAATGAGGACTTTTTCTTCTCTGTTTATCTGAGGGAAATAAATCAAAACGTAGATGATTAAAAATACAGGTAATACCCAGAATTTAAAAAGAACTGCGATAATCCCCATACCGATAAGTAAAGTGCCAAAATACATTGGATGCCTTATTAAATAATAAGGGCCGTCTTTAACCAAAATTTTACCTTGTTGGGACTTTTCTTCTTTATAACCTCTTGCTGACACACGGAATAAGAATCCAAACAGGATAAAAATGATTCCTAAAGCATCAGAAAATTCATCTGCTGGTTCACTCTTCCAATAAGGAAATATTACCTTAGACAATAGTATAGTTATAACTATAGAAAGGAGTGTCAAGAATCCTTGAATTCTTATTCTTATTTTCATAATTAAATCTATCTTATCCCGTAAGCTTATATAAGGGAAAGTAGTTTTTAGTGAGCATAACCAGCTCTCTCCTTGTAGAGTTATTCTACATATTCCAGCGTCGGGTGGAATGGATTTAAATTATTTATTCTTCCTCACTTCGTAGGAAACAATTATTGCTTCGGCAATATATTTCATATGCATACGTCTATCCATACTGGATTTCCTAATCAAATTATAAGCTTCCTCTTCGCTAATATTTTGTTCTTTCATTAATATACCCTTTGCTTTCTCTATCTTTTTTCTTGCTTCTAATTCCTCCTGAATAACTCTTGTTCTCACCAATAACTCAGTATTTTCAATAGCTACTGCTGCCTGATTGGCTACTACACTAAGAAGCTCAATCTCTTCTTGTGTAAATTTGTACTCTGAAGTAGTATAACAATTGATAACTCCTATTAATTTTTTTTTCACCATCATCGGGACACTGAGCATAGAAACTAAACCTTCCTTCCTTGCTAACTCTTTCTCTTTATATCTATCATCATCTAAAACATTTAATATACTAATGGGCTTCTTTTCTTTCGCTACCAAACCTACTATACCCTCCCCTATCTTTATACTCCGTTCTCTAAGGTAATCTTTACTTATAGCTTGAGTAGCTTTAATTTTCAACTCTTTAGTTTTATCGTCTAAAAGCCAAAGTGAACATATTTTAGCTTTCATAACATTAGCAGTTAGAGTAACTATCAACTTAAGTATATCTTCCAAATAAAGCTCACTGGTTATCGCTTTGCTTATTTCACTTAACGCTTTTAAGTAATCCTTATATTCCGATTTGGGCATAAGTTAGTTTATTTTCCCGTATCATCCATTAAATTTCTAATAATAAACTTATAAAGCCTGTTAAACTTCCTATACTGTTCTAAGTTAAGAAAGAGATGCAAAGTTGAACCAGGATTAAAACATTTTTGGAGTTAAAGGATAGGTAAATATGTGGCTATCTCGTATTCGTGAACTCTCTTCCTATACTCATCCCACTCAATCTTCTTACTCATAATAAGATTGTTAAATATATGCTCTCCCAATGTTTCTTTTAATAATTTGCTCTGCTCGGCAATTTCAATAGCTTCAATAAGGCTACCGGGTAAAAAGTCTATATTGAATTCTCTCATCTCTTCATAAGATAAATTATAAACATCCCTTTCTAATGGTTCTGCTAACTTATATTTTTCTTCCAATCCTTTCATCCCTGCGGCAAGCATACTGGAAAAAGCTAAGTAAGGATTACAAGCAGGGTCGGGTGAACGAAGCTCTATCCGTGTAGCTTTCTCTTTACCAGGTTTATACATCGGAACCCTAATTAAAGCACTTCTATTCCTCATTGCCCAACATATATACACAGGTGCTTCGTAACCAGGAACTAATCTCTTATAAGAGTTAACCCACTGATTACAAACCAAAGTTATCTCTTTAATATGTCTCAATATACCCGCCATATAATATTTTGCCTCCTGAGAAAGATGGTATTTATCTTGAGGGTCAAAAAAAGCATTTCTCTCACCTCTAAATAATGACTGATGGGTATGCATACCGCTACCATTAACACCGTATATAGGCTTGGGCATAAATGTAGCATACAAACCATGCTTTTGAGATATCTCCTTTAGGACCATTCTATAAACCATCACAATATCAGCCATAGTTAAAGCATCGGTATAACGCAAATCTATCTCATGTTGAGAGGGAGCAACTTCATGATGGGAATACTCAACGTGAATATTCATTTGCTCCAAAGTGAGGATAACCTCTCTTCTTACCTCATTACCAGCATCTAAGGTAGTAATATCAAAATAGCCACCTTCATCTATTATTTGAGGAGATTTATCATCTTTAAAAATGAAAAATTCTAATTCAGGACCAACATAAAAAGTGTAACCTTGAGCTTTAACTTTCTCTATAATCTTCTTTAAAACATAACGGGAATCACCCTGATAAGGTGTTCTATCAGGATTTAAAATGTCACATAACATTCCTGCCACAGCTTGCTCTTTAGGACGATAAGGTAAAATAGCAAAAGTGGTAGGGTCAGGTAAAGCTATCATATCAGACTCATCTATTCTGGCAAAACCTTTTATCGATGAACCATCAAACCCCATACCTTCTTCTAAAGCTCCTTCCAATTCTTCACGAGTAATAGTGAAACCTTTCATTTGCCCAGCAATATCTGCAAACCATAAACGAATAAACTTAACATCTTTCTCCTTAGAAATTTTTAAAACTTCTTTTTTGTTCAACTCCTTATTATCCATAATCTCTCCTTTCTAAAACTTTTATAAAAATTCCTATAAATTCTATACGTTTAATGAAGCTCTTATAAATTCTCTAAATAATGGATGAGGATTATCGGGTTTAGATTTAAACTCTGGATGAAATTGACAAGCTACAAACCAAGGATGGTTCTTTAACTCAATTATCTCCACTAAATTTCTCTGGGGATTGATTCCAGAAAAAACCATACCATTTTTATCCAAAATCTCTCTATACTTATTATTAAACTCATACCTATGTCTATGCCGCTCAAAAATCCTACTCTTTTTATAAATGTGATAAGCTAAAGAATCTTTCTTTAACCTACATTCGTAAGCACCTAAACGCATAGTTGCTCCTTTATTCTCTATATTTTTCTGTTCGTCAAGTAAACTAATTACAGGATATTTGGTATTACTATCAAACTCTGTAGAATTTGCCTTTTTTAATCCACAAACGTTTCTTGCAAATTCTATAACTGCTGTCTGCATACCCAAACATATACCTAAGAAGGGAATTTTCTTCTCTCTGGCAAACTGAATAGCTTTGATTTTCCCTTCTATACCTCTAAAACCAAATCCTCCTGGAACAAGTATACCTTTTACCTTATCAAGTAACTTTTCTATATTTTTTTTCTCAATATCTTCAGAATCCACCTTCTCCAAAATAACCCTTGCCTCATTAGCTAAACCACCGTGAATCAAGGCTTCGTATATAGACTTGTATGCATCTTGTAAAGTGATATACTTACCTACCACAGCTATTTTAGTTTCTTTAGAAGGACACTTCATCTTCTTTATCACTTTTGTTTCCCAGTCGGAAAGATTGTTTTCCTGACATTTCAAATTAAGTAATCTTACAATAAGTTGGTCTAAACCTTCTCTTTGGAAACTAAGGGGAACCTCATATATGTTTTTTACATCTATAGCTGTTATCACTGCTTCCTTATCCACATTGCAGAAAAGAGCTATTTTCTCTTTAGCTTCCTGGCTAATACGTTTTTCTGTCCGACAAAGAATAATATCAGGAAGAATCCCTATCTCCCTTAGTCTACCTACGCTGTGTTGGGTAGGCTTAGTTTTAATCTCTCCTGCAGACTTTATATAAGGGAGCAAAGTAACATGAATATTTATAGCGTATTCTCTGCCTAACTCCAATTTTAGTTGTCTAATTGCTTCTAAAAAAGGTAATCCTTCAATATCTCCTACCGTACCCCCTATTTCCACAATAACTACATCTATCTTCTTACCATAAGAAACTTTCTTTATACTATTCTTTATCTCATCGGTAATATGAGGAATTATCTGGACAGTTTTACCCAGATAATCTCCTCTCCTCTCTTTTGAGATAACTGAGTAATAGATTTTACCTGTAGTAATATTATTATCCTTTGTTAATTTAGCATTGGTGAAACGTTCGTAATGACCTAAATCTAAATCTGTTTCTGCACCATCTTCGGTTACATAAACTTCTCCATGCTGATAAGGATTCATCGTTCCCGGGTCTACATTAATATAGGGATCACATTTAATAAGAGTAACTTCTAAACCTCTACTTTGAAGTAACCTGCCAATAGCAGCAGAAGCGATACCTTTACCTAAACTGGAAACCACTCCACCGGTAATAAAAATATACTTAGTCATTTTATCTTTCTAATACTCCTTTATAAAATTTTTTTGGTTTAATAGGATAATTGTTGTCAAAACAAGCAGTACAAAAATTATCCTTAGATAAAGATGTTGCCTCAAGCATCCCATCTTTACTTAAGTAGTACAGGGAGTCTAAACCAATAAACTTCTGTATCTCATCTAAATTCTTACGTGATGCTATTAATTCTTTTTCTTGGGGAAAATCTATACCAAAAAAACAAGGATACTTAATGGGTGGCGAACTTACTCGCATATGAATCTCTTTTGCTCCTATCTTTCTAAGTGTCCTTACACGCACCTTTGAAGTTGTCCCTCTTACTATAGAGTCTTCTATTATACCTACTTTTTTACCTTTTATCAAATCACGAATAGGATTTAGTTTTACTCTTACTTTAAAATCTCTTACCCAAGGCATAGGTTGAATAAAAGTTCTACCAATATAATGGTTTCTCACTATTCCTAATTCTAACTTCAATCCTGAAACTTGAGAAAACCCCAAAGCAGCATAATTTCCTGAATCGGGTATAGGCATAATGAAATCACAATCATTCAAAGATGCCTCCTTAGCTAATCTCTCACCTAAACTTTTACGAATAAGATAAACACTCTTACCAAAAACATTACTATCTGGACGAGCAAAATAGATATACTCAAATATACAGAAAGCTCGCCTGCTCTTAACAAATGGTCTAAATGAGTTTATACCTCTGTTAGTAATAAAAACTAACTCTCCAGGCTCAATTTCTCTAAGGTAGTCTGCACCAATTAAATCTAAGGCACAGGTTTCCGAGGATAATATATAAGCTCCCTCTAATCGTCCTATACATAGTGGTCTAAAACCGTAAGGGTCACGTACCCCGATAAACGTCTTATTCATAACCATAATCACAGAATACGCCCCTTCTAATTGAGAGAAAGCTTGGATAATATTTTTCTCAATATCTTTACCTTTTGCTCTAGCGATAAGGTGAGCAATTATCTCTGAATCCATAGTAGTTTGAAATATAGAGCCTTCCTTCTCTATCCTATTATGTAGATAAGCGATATTGGTAATATTACCATTGTGGGCAATAGCTGTATAACCTTTACGAAAATACACAACAAATGGTTGAATGTTTTTCTCTATACTTGAACCAGTTGTAGAATAACGCACATACCCTAAAACAATGTCTCCTGAAAAAGAATTTATTATCTTCTCATCAAATACTTCACTTCCCAATCCCATACCCTTATGAGAAGAAATATCTTTATCATTGAAAACAACTATACCTGCACTCTCCTCACCACGATGCTGAAGAGCGTATAAACCTAAATAGGTAACTTGTCCTGCCTGTTTATGCCCAATAACTCCAAATATACCACACATAAAAATTTAATCTAAATAAATTTTCTCCTCCAACATCTACTAAGTTTTTCTAACGATAGATTTATTATCTTCTCATTATTTTTAGTAATAACTAACCTTTTACCACCTACCTCACCTATTACTCTAAAATTAACTTTATTCTTGTTCGCAATAGCTTCTATTATGCTTAAGTTATCTTTTCTACAAGAGATAATTACTCGTGACTGTGTCTCTCCAAAAAATAGAGCATCTAATCTAATAGAGTAATCCAAATTATCTATACGCGCACCTATTAGTTTCTCATTATTAGAAATACAACTTTCAGCTATAGCAACAATTAATCCCCCTTCGGAACAATCGTGAGCAGAACTGATCAATCCTTTACGAATACACTCTAAAACTGTGTTATGTAAAGCTATTTCTTTCTCTAAATCAAGTTGAGGAACCTCTCCTCTTATTATAGAGTGTATCTCTTTTAAATATTCACTGCCTCCTAATTCCTCTTTACAATCACCTAATAGAACAATTATGTCTGAATTATTTTTAAAATATTGAGTTACTGCTTTAGTGTAATCTTCAATAATTCCCAACATACCAATAGTAGGTGTAGGATATATCGCCCCTTGAGGATTCTCGTTGTAAAAAGAAACATTACCACTAACTACAGGTATACCGAAAAATCTACAGGCAGTAGCTATACCTTCCACACAATTCTTAAATTGCCAGAATCTTTCCGGTTTCTCAGGATTACCAAAATTAAGGCAATCGGTAACAGCTAATGGTTCTGCTCCTGAACACACTAAGTTTCTTGCTGATTCCGCTACTGCTATTTGACTACCAAGGTAAGGGTTAAGATAACAGTATCGGCCATTACAATTAGTAGTTAAAGCAATTGCCTTCTTACTACCTTTTATTCTTAAAACTGCTGCATCTGAACCGGGAAGGATAACTGTGTTAGTTTGCACCATGTGGTCGTATTGGTGATAAACCCACTCTTTAGAAGCTATATTAAAAGAAGACAATAATTTACATAAAATATCATTATAATCCTTAGGTTCAGCTAAGGTATTAATATCTAACTTTTTTAACTCCATAAAATAAGCCGGCTCACTATAGGGCATATCGTAGATAGGCGGTTGGGTAAGAAAATTAGCTTTTATCTCAGCGACAACATCTCCCTTATCTTTAATCCTTACTATTCCATCATCAGTAACTTTACCTATCACAATAGCATTTAATCCCCATTTATGAAAAATCTTTGCTACATCATTCTCCTTACCGCTCTTTACACATACGAGCATCCTCTCCTGAGATTCGGACATCATTACTTCCCACGGTTGCATATCTTTTTCTCTACGGGGAACATAATCAAGTTCAATCTCTACACCACAGTTACCACTTGCGGCCATTTCGCTTGTTGCACAAGTAAGGCCAGCTGCACCCATATCTTTAATCCCTACTATACTATCTGTAGATAATGCTTCTAAAGTGGCTTCTATTAAACACTTCTCCATAAAGGGATCTCCTATCTGCACAGTCGGTCTTTTCTCTTCACCTTCTTTAAATTCCTTAGAAGCTAAAATACTACAACCACCAATACCATCTCTTCCTGTACTCGCTCCTACATACATAATTAAATTACCCGTTCCTTTAGCAACCGCTCTAACTAATCTATCCTTCTTAGCTAAACCCACACACATAACATTAACTAAGCAATTACCCGTATAACTATCTTCAAAGTATATCTCCCCTCCCACCGTAGGAACCCCTACACAGTTACCGTAAAACTGGATACCATCAACTACTCCATTCAATAGATACCTATTGTAAGGCTCAGATAAATTGCCGAAACGTAAAGAATCAAGCAATGCTATAGGCCGAGCACCACAAGTAAAAATATCCCTTATAATCCCACCAACACCTGTTGCTGCTCCCTGTTTAGGTTCTACCTGCGAAGGATGATTATGGCTTTCCATTTTAAAAACTATGGCTAAATCATCAACGATAACTCCTCCTGCATCCTCGCCTACCAATATGGGATATTTACCTTGACGAGGAAAAAGTCTCAACCAATTACGCGACCGCAAATAACCGCAATGTTCTGACCACTCCACAGAAAACATAGTTAATTCTGTAATCGTTGGTTCTCTACCTAAGAGAGAGATTATTTTCTCATACTCTTTTTTTGATAATCCCAAACTTTGATATATTTCCGTAGCTATGCTCATTACTTTTGTTTTAACCACTTGATTATTGAACGAAATATAAATAACCCATCATTTGAACCTAATTCAAGCTCACAGCATCTTTCGGGATGGGGCATTAAACCAAAAACGTTACCGTTCTTATTAACTATCCCGGCAATATTACTAATAGCTCCGTTGGGATTAAAATCATCAACTATCTCTCCTTTCTTGCTACAATAACGCAGCACTATCTGAGCGTTATTCTTTAGTCCAGCTAATCCTACCTCATCTATATAGTAATTACCTTCATTATGAGCGATTGGCATCTTAACTATTCTTTTCTTACATAGTAAAGTATAAGGAGTATTGGTATTCTCCACTTTTACATAAACGTATTTACAGATAAAATGCAAACTCCTATTACGTAACATAGCTCCCGGCAAGAGCCCTGCTTCTAAAAGTATCTGGAAACCATTACAGATCCCAATAATTAATTTCCCTTTATTAGCAAATTCTAATAGACTACTCATTATAGGGGAAAATCTCGCTATCGCTCCTGTCCTTAAATAATCTCCATAACTAAATCCTCCTGGTAAAACTATACAATCAAAATTTTCTAAATCTCTCTCCTCGTGCCATATATACTTTACCGGTTGATTTAATACATCTTTTATAACATAAAAACAATCTTGATCGCAATTAGAACCAGGAAATACAACTACACCGAAATTAACTCTCATAACTCCTTAACTACAAATTTATAATCTTCTATGATAGGGTTAGCTAATAGCTTATAACACATCTCGTTAATTTTAACCTCTCCTTCCCTGACATCCTTCGCATTAAAAGT
>JAMWDA010000056.1 GCA_023818995.1 Candidatus Omnitrophota bacterium | reverse complement strand
TAGGTTTTAGAGGCCACGAGTTTATATGAGGTAAAAAAAATATATATTGACCAAACTAATAATAAAAGCCAAAGAGGAAAATCAGAAATTTTAAAGATAATCTTTTTAGTAAATAAGAAAAAAAACAAAAATAATAAAAGAATTAATTTAAAAATAGAATTGTATTGGAAATGGATAGGAAGGGGAAATAATGAGATCCATAAAAATAGAAAGATTAAAATTATAATTTTATAATTATTTTTTACAAAGATTGGCATAAATCTCTTCCATCTCTTTAGCATTCTCTTCTATACTTTTAGGTGGTCTTATATTCTCTTTCATCCTTTCTATTAAATAAGGATTATCTACGATTAACCTCATCTTCTCATATAAATCTTTTGTATTGTTAGGTTTAAAAAGAAGTCCATTTATTCTATCTTTCACTAATTCAGGTATACCACCAATACGAGAGGCTATTACAGGCGTTTTAGATAAGAATGCTTCATATATAACCAGAGGAGAATTCTCATACCAAATAGAAGGAACAACTAATATATCAATGTTAGCCATAGTATTAGCTATGGTTTCATTATCAAAACCACCCATAAATTTTATTCTTCGGTCATCTTTAGCTATATTCTTTAAATACTTAGGATAAAACTCGTATCCAGCGTATCTTATCAATCTACCGTATATCAAAAGTTCACAGGATTGATTCTTAAGCAATTTAAAAGCTTTAATTAAAATATCTACGCCTTTTGTTGGCAACAAAGTTCCAATATAACCGAATCTTATTTTTTTAGAGGGTGTTTTTAATATAGAAGGAAATCTTTTATAATCTAAACCGTAATTAGAGAAAATGATCCTCTCAGGAGGAGTTCCCCAGATAACAAATTTATCTTTTATAAAATTGGAGGGAGCAATAAAAGTATCTACCATAGAGATTACTTCTTTTACATAGTTAAATCTATCTTTTACTTCTTTAGCTACTTTATCTTCGTTAAAGAGTGCAGCTCGCACATAAGATAAGTATAGATTCTTTATTGTTTGTAAGAGAAATATAGGTAAATTTTTCCTAAGAAGATTATAGAAAAACATTGTATTTTTTCTAATATACAACTGCCCTCCTATACAAACCTTACAATTATCTACACTGGGATAAGGGCATAAGCTCAAATCATCCTTTATCAACTGACCACGATGACATAATAACCAATAATCATTCAAGGTAAAGACAACAGGTATACCTCTTTTTTTGGCTTCTATTACAATCCCTAAAGAAAGAAATAAAAGATGCTGGATATGAACAATATCAGGTTCAATTTCATTGAGTAAACTACCAAAAATCTTATCTATTATGGGATTAGCGTAGGTTTGTCTAAAATCTTTACATTTCCTAAAGGTATTATTTATAGAGTATAAATTTATCTCTCCTAAACTACTATTTTTCAATACATATTCTTTTTCTTTAGGCTCATTAATCCTAAAAAATATAAAAATATTAATCCTTTTGGATAATTCTCTTGCTAAGTTATAGGTGTATACCTCTGTCCCCGCGGTAGTATAAGGGATAAAACTATGAACAACCTTAAGTATTTTCATCCATAATCGCTCAGAATCTCCAGTCGCCTAATTTATCTATAATCATAAAAAATGGCTCTTGTATAATTTTTGTTTCGCCCTCAAAGAAAAATTCAGGCTTAACTGTATCTTTTGAAGACACCACCTCTATTTTTACATCCTCTCTATCCATTAGAGCTAAATACCATAAGTAATAATATCTCACAATATCATCATCAACGTATATAATAGCATCCTTAGGTAAATATTGGAATCTCTTAAAATTTTCCTTCTGAAGTAAATAAGATTTATTTGCTAACTCGTAAGTATGCCTTATCATTTTTATATTATTCTTTATCCTAGGGATACTAAATATTAACCCCAAACAGATAAATATCACTCCTATCCACTTACAGCCTTTGGATTTAATTATATAATCAGCTAAAACTGCGCCTAAAAACATACTTAAACCCACTGTCATCCCATTAAAATATTTTGAAGAATAATTATATATTGGTAAGTAAACTATAATTGCAATAAATGCCCACGATAGAAATAAAAAGTAGTCCTTTTTACGTCTGAATAAAGCCAATATAAAAGCTATCAGAAAAAGTAAAGGGAAACAATTATTATAAAATATTTTATAATACACAACTATATTCTTGAAAATATTATTAAATCCTATCCTATAAAGTAAATGAATTGAGTAGTGGTATGTCTTAACATTTTTATAAGCTATTCCGTGGAGTATCAAATGTAAAATCGCCAAACATAAAATATAGACCAAACCTATATAAAACATCTTTTTGTTCAACCTATACTCTCTTTTATAAAAAATATAAAATAGGAAGAAGTTGATAGGCAATACAATTGCTGTGGAAGTTTTTGTTAATAAGGCTAAAAGGGTAAAAAATAAACCTATAAATAATAGTTTGGAATTATTATTTTTAAGAGCGATAAACAAAAAAAATAAAGAAATCCACATTAAGGGAGAACTTAAAATATCAGAATTACCTAACCAATGGATAATCTTATAATTTGTAGGAATGAGGAGGAAAAAGGTGACTGATAAAACAGCTGATAATCTATTATTAGAAATTAAATGAACAATATTATAGATTGATACGACAAGAATAAGAAAAAGCAAACCTTGAGTTATATTGTAAGGAAGAGGATTTAATTTGCCTATTATGTAGTTAAAGGTAAAAAAGATTCTCTCCATCGGCCGATAAAAGAAAAGATGGTGAATATATCCTCTATTTTCTAAAACAAACGGCACCACAAAGAATATCTTTAAAGGATGCTGAGAATAGTATCTTGCTAAGTATAAATACTCGGCATTCTCAGCAAAAAAGTGAACAGGCAAGGCTTGTAGTAAGATAAAAAGATTTAAAAGGATAATACAGAGACGAAGATAATCAAAGTTATGGATATTTAGTTTATACATTAACTGTTTATTTAATCTTGTAGTTTAGCCTATTTATTTGCATCCACTTAATAACTAATAAGAGAAGTAATTCTTTAATTAATCTATTTCTTATATTAAATTTTGACTTACCCCACCTACGTGGATGAGTCTATACTTTTATCTCCTTAATTTTAAATCCCCTCATATTCATCAAGGAAGGAATAAAAAGATGAAATCTCCGATATAGAACTAAATCCTTAACACAATCTCTTCTAAAATCCTTTAGAGAACAACCTACATCTTTAAAATTCTCTCCTAAAATTTTATTTCTCACATAATTAGCTATTTTAGAGAAGATAATGTTTTAATAAAACCATCTGCTTTAAGTCTATTTAAGTTCTTGAGTAATCCTAACCAATTCTCTGCAATTATATTGTAAATCCGCATCCATGGTTAAAATAAAATCTCCTTTTGCATAAGATAACCCTACAGATAAGGTAGAAGTCACTCCATAATTTCCATCCAAATGTATTACTTTAATCTTCTTATCTTTCTTTGCTAAATCATCCAAAATAATAGGGCTATTATCATTGCTACCATCATCAACAAAAATAATCTCATAATCTTCACCTAAGGAATCCAAGGGAGGTTTTAATTCTTGATAAAGTAATCTCAAATTGCCCTCTTCGTTATAAACAGGAATAATTAAAGATATATCCATAACTTATTTCTTACAAACTTCAAAGTAGGCACTGAGAGTATTTTCTACCATCTTATCTATACTGAAGAATTTCTCCACATATTCTCTGGCTGAATTGCCTATCTTTTGTGCATATCTCTTTTCTTTAAGTAATCTAATTATTGCCTCGGCTAATCTCTGTGGTTCTTGAGGAGGGACTAAAATACCATTCACCCCATCCTTTATAACCTCAGGAACACCTCCTACACCACAACCGATAACTGGTTTTGCATAAGACATTGCTTCAATATAGATAAGCCCAAATGACTCATAAAGAGAGGGTGCAACGAATATATCGCAAACTCTATAGTATCTATCCAACTCATCTTGACTAACGTATCCTAAAAACTTTACATTCTCTCTATATTCCCAAGGAAGTATATTTATAAGATACTCTTTATACGAGTATTCTTTTTGTCCCCAAAAGCTAATCTCTTTATCATTAACAAAGGTATCCCTTCCTACAATAATAAATTGTGCTTTTGGTATCTCTTCTAAAACATAAGGAACACTCTGAATAAGTGTATGGACTCCTTTTCTTTTTTCTAAACGACCAACAAAAAGAACTATGGGATTTGAATTCTCCTTATAATGTATGTTAAGTTGGGGGATAGGAACTCCTAAAGGAATTATCTTTATCTTCTCTGTTCTTATTCCTACTTCTCTTGCTACCAATTCTAGATGTGCTCTAGTAGAGCAGGTAATCAAATCACTTCTTAAAATAGCAATATTTTCAAACCAGCAACTCAAACGTCTATCCACTGTTCTATCCCAATTCAAAAAATTTATTACCTCGGAATAATGGGTATGTAAACGAGTAACCAGAGGGGTTCTTTTATGAAAGCTATATATAAAACCCTCTCCAGAAAGATTGGGTGCTTCTACAATATCTATATTATATTTATCTATAATTTCTATTAACTTCCTATAAACACTCAAACTATACTCCCAACGCAAACCAAATTCTCTAAATCTTCCCTTAAAAGGGAAAATTGTCTTATGAGAGATTCTATGGACAAATACCCCATTATCCACATATTCTTTGTCCCTATCCAAACTTTGACAAATTACATGGACTTGATAACCTTCTCTAACTAACCCCCGAGCTAATTGATAAGTATAAGTTCCAATTCCTCCCCAACCGGTATCAGGGGGGTATTCGCGAGAAAGAAAACAAATATTAAGATTGTGTTTTCCTCTTCTCTTAGAAATATATGTATCCATTTCTTTTGTAAACTCTTTGGACAAAAAACCGCGAATAATTTCTGAATCAGCACTTAAAGTGGCATTACACTCGTTACATAATGTTTTATTATTTAACAAATCTTTTCTAAAATTCATAAAGTTTTCACCTAACCATATTTCCTTTAGTGATTTATCTTTAATATTATCGGGAAAAGGAGGCAGTAAACAACATATAGATACATTACCTTTAACTTCAATAAGCATATAATACCAAGGCTGATAACAATAAACTTTTAACCATTTAATTTTGTCACCCTCTATAATATTATCACTTGTTCTTATCTTCTTCTGATAATTAAATACCTTAGTTTTTTTTAAGCAAAAATTTATTAAAGTATCTAAATTATTCCAAAGTTTGCTATCATAAACAATATTTTTAGCAATCGCCAACTGGTTTATTATTGATTGAATTTCTTCTTCGGTATCTATTAGAAGATTGCCACAAAATTGGTTTTCTTTTCTTATCAAGTTAAATGAAATCCCATTTACCCCCTGAGAAGATGCGAATTTAACCATATCGACAATTTTCTCAAAGTTAGCCTTTGAAATAACACAATGAATAATTATATATGGTAATTCTGTCAATAATAATTTTTTAAAATAAGAAAAATAATGCAACACTTCACTAATTTTAGCAAACGTGCCTGCTGGCGGTCTAAGAAAATCATTTGTCTCAGCGTCAGGACCGTCTAAACTTATAATAATCTTATCCCAATTTATCTCTACTAATAACTTAATATCCTCTTTTGTAAATAAAGTCCCATTCGTAGTTAATTCTCCTTCCATACCTGAAGATTTAATCTTCTCCATTATTGCTAGGCAAAGATTTTTTCTAACCAATGGTTCTCCACCCCCTGAGAGTTGCCATAGTTTTACCCCCATTTCTTTGCCTTCATTAACTAAATCAATTAATCTTTTATCCGATACTTCGTATTCACTTGAATCAAATTTATTAACAAGTGACGCTCTCCAACAAGATTTACATTGTAGATTGCAATTATCGGTTAAGAGTAAGTTAATTTTATATGGGCCTGACCATCCTCCATTTATCCAAGGGATTAAATGATTAATAATTTCTTTCATCCTAATACACCGTATTTATTCCCAATAACAATTACTCTCACAATTTTCACAAACCAACCAATCTTTCTTTGTAAATTTATCATTTTGCCAGATTTTGGCAAAATTATCTTGTGTCACATTCCCCAAAAAAAACTTCTTAAAATTTCCGCAAAGATATAAATTCCCCTCGGGTTCAAGTAACACCGCTCTTTTTTGTCTAAAATTACATCCCAAAATCCTCCTGCCATTATTTAACAATTCCCTCATAAAAATTGCGTACCTATGAGAGATAAGATTTTTATTTTGTAGAATCTCTATAAATTTAACCACTTCTTCCTTTTTATCTTCATCTAATTTAAATAGTTCTCTCATTTTTATACTTTCCACTCCTATCTCAGAAATCGCCCCCAGGGTAAAGTTTAATCCCAAACCTATACTCTGAGCAAAATTCAAAATTTCAATAAGATAATTATAATTTTCTTTAGTAATCACCGTATTTAGTCCTAAAGACATATATGGATAAAGATTAGCTAATTCTTTAAGTCCGATTATTGTCTGTTTTACTTTATTAAACCCTTGAGGGACATTTCTTACTCTTTCATAGATCCCATTAATTCCATCTATTGACACAGTAACACTTAACTCTATCTTACGAGTAGGAAACAGAATAGCTAAAATTTGTTCTATTTTATCTATAACCAAATCCGTATTAATCCCATTGGTGGGAATGTCTATCCTTTTCAAATTGGAGCAGTTCTTGAGAATAATTTTGACAATTTCTTGCAAATCCGGACGCAAAGTCGGCTCTCCACCAGTTAAATTAATAATCTCCAAAGAATTTCTCAATAAAGGGTCTTGAAATAGTCTCTCAATCTGTTGTAGGTCCATTTCTATTACACTATTCTGCTTTTCCCAGATATGGCACATAATACAGCGGGAGTTACATCTGTAAGTTATAAAAAATACCAGGATTTTCGGACCTTTACTTAACCTCATTATTATTTCAGACAATTTTCATAGAGTTTAATTGTTTCAAGGACAATTTTTTCAGGATTACATAAGAATTCTATTCTTTTCTTTGAATTAGATTCTATCTTTTCTCTCAATCCGTCATCTAAACATAATGAAATAATCCTATCTGCCAAGTCTAAATTACTTCCTGCTTTAAATAAAATTCCATTTATTCCATCTTCAATTATCTCTTTTATTCCTCCTACATCTGCAGCAATCACTGCTCTTCCTAAAGCCATAGGTTCAAGACAAGAGTAAGGAAAATTTTCCCACAAAGAAGGAATTACACAAACAGTGGCGCGGAGATAAAAATCAATTAATTTTTCACGGGAGATGTGAGAAATAAAATTGACATATTTCTGGATCCTAAATTCATCTATCTTTTTTTCCAAATACCATCTCATTCCACAATCATCTCCAATAAAACTAAATTTAGCATGAGGAATTCTTTCCAAAACTTTAGGGATTGCTCTGACCAAAATATGCACTCCTTTACGAAATTCTAATCTCCCCACATAGAGAATATTAATATCCCTTTTTGCTTCTGATACAGAGCTATTATTAGATTTATTAAATCTGTTGACATCCAAGGGGTTATAAATTACGGGGATGGAATCAACTCCATATAAATGTTTCATCAATTCGTTTATAGCAAAAGTAACCCCAATTAATTTTTTAGCCCGCATTAACCAAAATTCCTCCAATTTAGTCATTAATTTTACATCTAAAGAATGGGGAGTTTTATTCCATTTAAAAATTATTCCTTCCGGTGTATGTAATTTAATCACCAAAGGAGGGGTATTCTTAAATAAATAATACCAAAAACCCTCTGCTCTGGCTTCAATAGATTCAACAATATCTATAGGATAAAACTTCAATATCTGCCTTATCTTTTCTGATACGGCTAAACTATATTCTAATCGCTCTAATAATCCTCCTATCTCCAATCTAAGGGTATCCCAAATTTTAATCCTCTTTGGTCTTACTCGGAATACTCTTACCCCTTCATCAATATAATCCACAGGCACATCCTCGGTTTTGGTTATGATATAAACGTTATGTCCAGCACGAACAAGCGCCCTTGACATCTCATATACATAAATCCCCACCCCTCCTATTAAATAAGGCGGATAATCTTGAGATAAAAATAGAATATTCATCTCTGAAACAATCTCTTTATCTTAATCGGTAAAATAACAAATATAGTAAAAAATAAAATTATCAGCCAGAAAACTACGGTTTTCCATAAGAATTGAAATATAATTTTAATCGTATTAAAAAGGTTACGATAATAATAGAAGGGGACTAAATTGTTGTTCTCAGTAAAAAAAAGTTTTATAGCTTTTGCTCCTGAGAAGAATGCCAATAGTTTTGCTTTTCTATAACCGTGATAAATAGGGGAGCCGATTAAAATAATCGTCTCATCAATATGACAAAAAGAAAGTATAAACAGTAAGTTTAATAATCTCCACTTTGATAATCGCTTATCTTTATAATCGGGAGTAAAAAGAATCTTTCTATCCACTGACTGATTAGTCTTTATCCGCTCGTAATCTAACTTAAAGAGATTTGCCAATAAGATGATTTCTGCATCTTTAAAAATATCCCTTATTTCTCTCAATGCATCCTCTGCATTAGCTATAGAAACATAGTAAGGCTTTATCACCAATATGCGTTTTCTCTTATTCAATTTTAATCTTCCTTTAATAAAATCAGCAATCAACCATAATGGTCTGGCTAAGTAACGGTATGTGCGGGAATTAAATATCCTATTTATAAACAAATCCTTCTCTTCAATAATACGATTTTTACTCTCCAATTCTTTATTTAATCTCAATATATCTTCATCTTTAGCACACAAACTTTTAGCAAACTCATCCAATTTGGTTCTGTAATCTTTTATCTGAAGGTTTATACTCTCTATCAATCTATCCTTTTCCAATATAGAATCCTCTCTCTCTTTTAATCTTATACCATTTTCTTTTAACTGATGATTTAATCTTTCTATCTCTTTACCTAAATTTAAAGTCTGTTCTTCAAGATTAATTTTAATAATCCGCATCTCCTCTAACTCCTTTGTCTTATCCAGCAAAATCTTGTTCTCTACAGTGAGTTTTACATTTTCTATTTTCAATTGGGCTATCTTTTCCTTCAGGATATTGATTTCAGAAATAAAATGTTCTCTCTCTTTTACAAAATTCTCCTTATCTTTCTCTATTCTCTGTAAACTCTCTTCTTTATAACGTAACTCTAATTCCTGTAAACCTATCTTATATCTAAATTCCTCAAGCTTATCTTTTAACTGAGTTAGCTCCTCCTCACGATTACCTAAATCCTTTAGAAGCCTATTTCTTTCTTCTTTCAAACCCCTTAAAACATTCTCACCATTAACTTTCTCTAACTGCAAAACATTCAA
>JAMWDA010000055.1 GCA_023818995.1 Candidatus Omnitrophota bacterium | reverse complement strand
AATTAGATTATACACCCGTCATTACACCCGTCGGGTGTAATGACGGGTGTATTTTCCCAATATGAGATAACTTCTATTTAGCAAACAATCTCTTAACAAGCATTGTAGCATAACTACCACGTAAAAGACGGAAATGAAGATAGAGAACTTTTTTATTTTTATAAAATTCATCTTTAAAACAAGAAATCTCCTTAATTTCTGGGATAACGATAACTTTTCTTAGAGTAGGCCTAAAATATACTTTTCTAAACTTTCTTAAATTAAAAAAAGAAGGTTTTAATTTACGTTCATCTAACAGCTCTCTGTATATCTTCTCAGATATCTCATCAGGCATCTTTGTTCTCTGAGAAGCCAAAGGTAACAAAAATTCTTTCAAATAGTCAAAAACTACTTTTGAATTGTAGAAAAAATAACGCCAGTAATTACCTTGGTAAGATAATATTTGGGAATCATAGAATTTGATTAGACGTTCTACTAAGTTATTCCAAAGGTATCCTTGGAAAGAAGAAACAAATATATTCAATTCTTCTTTAGGTATCATCCCTAAGATTTTTAAAAAATATTTTTTATCTTTTAGAAGACATTTAAAAGCTTTCTTCTCAAACTCTGTTTTTGTTTCTAAAAGACATTTCCCCCAATTTTTCCAATTATCAAAAAAGAACTTTTTTCTTAATTTTTCTTCCTTTTTATCTTGAGGGTAGATAGCGGTAAGATAAATTTTTAATGCTCCTGAGAATTCCTTTTTTATTAATTTCTCAGCAAAAAATCCCTGCTGAGTAGAATAACTACCAAATCTTTGGTCATCAAAATAGTTAGGGAATCCAAAATTCTTAACAAAATCTAATTCTCCTAATGCATAGTTAACCTCTTCCTCTCCTAAATCTCTTATCTTTACTTTAAACTCATTTGCTAAAATTAACTCCCCTCCCATCGGCCGAACCATATCTCCTACATAATTAATCTCAAAAGATTTTTCTTTTATATTTTCTATTTTAAAATCCTCAATGGTTATATACTGAGTAGTTAAAGCGTGTTTGTCTTTCTTCCCACCATAACCAAATTTTTCAAAAGGTAAATTAAATTTTTTTGCTAATTTAATCAATACTTCTATAGTATTCAAACCTTTCTTAGTCAAAAGATAAACTTTAAACCCTCCCCCTTCTTTTAAATCGAGTTTAGCATCTTCGTTTACTACAAAATCCTCTGCCCTTACTTTTATCTTCATAGCAAAATATATTCTACCAGAATAATTTTATTTTTAGATATTTATTTGCCTTGCAGATGATGGAGATTGAAAGAGAATAATTCTCCTTATATTTGGGTTATTTGCCTGATTGGGGAAGATTAAATAATAGCCTCAATTACTTTTATTTTCTATTCTCTCACCGATTAGTTCGTATGCTCCTTCTTCCAAGATAAAATCTTCTAAACCAGCCATATCAATAGAAGCAAGAGGATGATAAAAGTAGAGGAATCCTTGAGGAAGAAAACTTCTAAAATACAATTGTGCTAACTGCACTATGGATAAATTGGTTTTTTCTAAAATTATTAAATTAGTGGATTGACTAAAAGCTTTTGTAATTATTAAATCCTCTATTGGCTCAGGTTTAGGCTCGGGTTCCAACTCTGGCTCGGGCTCAGGCTGAGGTTCAGGCTCATAATAAACAACTTCATTATTATTAAAATAAACTTTACCGGTAGGCTTATTAACAAGAACTATTGAGCCTGAAGGCGTGCTACCTTCTAAAACACCACTTACTCCCTCAATCTCACCATATATAATTACTCCTAATTCTCCATTAGTTAATAGAATATCTAAAGGTTGTTCTATTAATCCAATCACGTCTTTTGCTTCCAGAAGAACATTGTTATGAGCTATTATGTGTTTTCCTTCGCCTTCCCCTAATATAGAGCCAGTAGTAGCTACAATATTTACTTCTCCGTAAGATTCTATAGTTCCTCCTAAAATAATTATATCTCCCCTAAAATTTATAAAACTCAATCCACTGGTAGTTATTGCGCCTAAACGACTATCACCATTGGCTACCCCTGTGATAGTACCTACTACATTTAAATCATCAATATTTATACTATCGTTACTTAAAATAACTAAATCTGTCTCCAAGCTACTATCGTATATATTTATTTTCCCTGCTGAAGAAGAACCTATAGTAATTACTCCTTTAGTCTCTATACGATTTAATTCATTACCATCTATCTCCAAATCATCATCTTCTGTATTCTTACCTATAACAATTGACCTTAAATCAGTGGCATTAGCCAAAACAATATTACCTTGCTCAGAAACTATAGGAGCCCAGATTTCAAAATCATTAGCAATTAAATTAATATTACCACCTTGAGAGAAAATACCTCCTCCTTCTTCTTCATCGCCTATAATAAAAATCGTACCCCAAGAATTAATATTTATATCACCCTTTTTAGTAGAAATATTTCCTAAATATAGGTATGCATATTCATCTCCATCTACTTGCTCTATAATTATCATTCCCTCCTCAGCTTCATTAGAAACAACAAAATAATTAAAAGGTGAGTGTTCAACTATATGAATTGAACCGCTATTTTTATTCTCGGCATATACACTAAATCCCGAATAAGTGTAAGTATTTATAGGATAACCTAAAGAACTATCCCCGATACCATTATTAGCTTGTAGATTTATCTCATACGCTCCTATTAAATTATCTTCCCTACCAATAATTGCTCCTTCCGAGACCAACTCTACATAATAAGCATATATTGAACCTAAATATAAATCTCCTAAGGAATGAATATAAACACTTCCTCCTTCTACTAAGCGTATACATAGATCTTTATCGTTAACTAAATTTATATTAGATTCATAGGAATTCGCTTCTAAACAATTTATACTCGTCTCTAAGGGATTTTCCTCTTCGCCAATCACATTAGCATAAAGGAATAAATTGTCTCCTTCAATATTTATATCCTCTCCATTAGAATCAATTATTGCTCCTTCCTCTGAAGTAAGAGTTATGTTATTTGCAAAAACATGATTTACCCATATATCACCGATAGAATAAATTTGAACAGTATCCTCAGCATTGATATCTTGAAGGGTTATACTCCCAATATCCTTAACATAAATATTTCCTTTAGCGTTAGCATATAATTCATCTGTATCAGTTACAACATTAATATTGTTAGCATAAAGATTTAATTGAGGGGTTTTTAAAACAACTTCTTCTCCTCTTATATCTCCTAATGCGGATAAACTAATAAAATCATCACGGACTACATCACTATCTATCACAATGCCATTTAAAGATGTAGAATTTAGCTCTAAGCTAAGTAAATTTGTTTCATCAGGAGTAAATAATACTACGTATACTTCACTATCTAAATCAAAATATAAATCTACACTTTCAGGAAATCCATCCTCATTGGTGTCACTCTCTATATACTCATATAAATACGATATATTGGCTCCTTTCAAATGGTGCTCGTAAGCGATTAAATTAGTCCCATAATCAAGATAAAGCGAACCTTGGCCATCTTCATTATTATCAGCTAATAAATAGATTCCTTTACCAAAAACACCACTACCAGTTAATTGTATATATCTTTCTGCCTTAATCACTACATCTCCTACATCTCCTATCCTATACATTTCAGGGAAACTTTCTTCGGCTAAAGAGTAAAGGTAGTTAGCCACATAAATATTCCCTTGAGAAACTAAACTAACCTCTTTAGATTGAGCCTCAGCAATAGGCTCATCATCTCCATAAATATTTGCATAACTACTTGCATAAGAACCAATATAAGGAGCAATATTATTCCTGCCTATATTTATATCACCTAAAGCCTCTAAAGAAACTTTTCCTGAATAAGCATAACCATAGTAAGTATTATAAGCTTGGGCATAAGAACCGATATTTCCTTCCTCAGACAAGTAATCTACATCTATGGAAATATCTCCGAGGGCATAGAACTCTAAATCACCTGAGGTAGCTATCGCTTCCTCAGCATCATATGCTTCTGCCTTAGAAAGTATTAGCGAGCTACCCTCGCTTATCTTTATATTACCTACTGCTCTTATTATAACTTTTCCTGATTGCCCTATAGAAATACTCCCAATGTCACCTCCCATTGCGCTTCCTACTGCCCGGGAACCAAGATTAATATTCTCTAAGATAATATCACCATCTTGGGTATTTAAACTAATCTCTCCTGAGTTAACTCTTACTACTTCCCCACTTTGATAACCGCCATTACCATAAGCATAAGAATAAATATTGATTCCCTCTTCTTGTTGATATTCTTGCTCAACAACAATACCTTTATAAGCATCTAAATAAATATTACCTGAATTTGCCTCTAAATTGCTATCGCTATACACTTCTACTATACTGTAAATTGAAGAGTAGCCATTTAGTTTTATGTCTCCTCCTAAAGTAGTAAGGGTAATATCCCCAGCCAAAGCAGATTCAAGCCCTCCGTAAATTTCTGTATAAATCAATCCACTATCTAAAACTATATCTCTACCTGCCTGTAAATAGATACTACCTGTGATTATTTGAGGTAATATCTCCTCATATATCTCGGCAAAGGAGGTTATCCTCGCATTATTTATGATTATATCTTTTCCCGCATATAAACTTATGCTATCTACGATTATGGGAGAAAAATCTTCTATATCCTCGTCATAAACGTCTGAACTTATATTACACTCATCTAACACTATATCTTCTCCCGCGGAAAGAGTTATTAAGCTACCATCAGGTTCGCTATAAATATTATCCTCAATATACAGATTAGAAGAAGTATATATATAGATATCCCCACCAGCATTGTATAACGAGCCGGGATAGCCTAAGATATCTTTCAAAGTTAAATCGCCAATATTGTTAATATATAGCTTACCCTCTCCGAAATTACCTGCTTGTAAATAATTAGCTTTAAGTTTTACATCTATGCCTTTTTGTGCCAAAAGACAGACTTCGCCAGCAGAAATTAACCCTTCCCCTTTTAATTGGATAGGAAAAGAGAAAAGATAATATATATCCTGGGAAGATAAAGCTCGATTATAAACTCGCACCTCATCAATTACTCCTTGAGTAAGTCGCAGAGGTATATAGCGAGGATTACCCCAACCACCTATCCAGAAATTATAATCAGAATCGACTGAACCAGAAGAGGTTTCAAAACTACTATCCAAAATACCATCAATATATATACTACCCTGTGAACCATCTCTTACCATAACTAATTGATGCCATACACCATCGTTTATATAGGCATTACTTAGATCCTTATCATCGTTTACCCAACTTTGAAGCCTACCGTAGTGATTCTCCATCGTATAACCTACTTGCCAACCCACAGTTGCTCCGGCTAAACCTACATAGGCTGCATTTTGCGTTCCTTTATACCAAAGAACAATGGTAAATGGACTACTCCCTAATCCTAAGTTTGAACCTACATCTACATAGGTGAAACCATCAAAATCTAATGCTTTAACTGATATACCCTCAACCCAAGAAGGATTACCAATAATTGAACCATTAAAACCATTACCACTTAAATCATAAACGATACTACCTTCTCCCTCATCAAAACTCCAGTAACCTAAAAGACCTAACCAAGAAAAATCTTTGCCTAAATCTTTATTAGTTATCTCACCTTCTGACTCTAAACTAATCCTTGCACTTGAAGAAGTAACTATATCAGCTATAGAATTTAAATAAATATTCTTAGCGGATATATTAATATCTCCTATAGATACAATACTTGAATAAATGTTAATATCATCCTCTGCCCTAATAAATATGTCACCGTGAGAAACAAAATTGTATATACCTAAAATATTAAGAGGTAAATTCCCTTGGGAAATATAAATTTCCGATGGTTGTCCATCTAAAAATGATTGTTGGTAAACAGATAAATTGTGGATATTAGTAAAGATAGGATTTTCTGAACTGCCAATACCTGAGCCTGCTTCTAAAATAAGGTAAGTATTAGTTGCTCCCTCTTTCGCTGAAATAAGATAGTTACCTTGATTAACTATCGCTCCAATACCAGGACTCTCTATATCCCAATCTTTGGCACTCTTGTGGTCAGCTAAAAGAACAAGAATTATACCGCTATCTAAACTTATATCACCATTAATAATAATATCATCCTGTGAATATACAGTAAGATGAGAATTAATCTCTCCACTTATATATAGAGTTTGAGGGTCAAATATAGATGTGGCTATTTTGTATCCTGGAGGTGCTCTTCCTGATAAAATTCCATAAAATCCTAACTGCTTATAGGCACTTATCTCAATAAATCCAGCATTACCTTTTAAAAGTCCAGCGGATACATCAATCACCGCACCTTTATCTACAAATGTATTACCACTTTTTGAATTAATAATAATTCTTCCTCCATTACCTACTAATCCTAAAGCACGCGCCTCAGTAGTGGAAGAGTCAGCTAAGGTAGTCTCTGTAGTGGAAATAATAGCAATCTCTCCTGCCCTGCCACCTTCATAAGCATTAGAAGAAATATACCCATCTTGTAAAACCACTTTAGCATCAATTAAAATCTCTCCCCCATTTATTCTATCCGCTATACCATCAGTAGAAACCATACCTTTATTTATCGTACTTTCATCAATATTAATATCTACTTTAGAAGCAAAAATTTCCCCTTCATTTATGAAATTAGATTCTTTACCTCTAACTTCCACCTCGCCTGCTAATATGCTTCCTTTATTTATAATGTCTGCTCCTTCACCTACTAACTGAACTTCGCCATTATGCTCAACTAAATTCTTTGCCTCAATTATCCCAGAATTATTTATAGCATAATCAAATACCTTGTTTAATACCTTGGCAGTTAATATAACCCTACCTCCATCTGCATTTATCTTACCACGGTTATTTATAACTGTATCTACCTTGTTACCACTCCCATCTAATAACCCTTCTCCAAGAGCCTCCTCTACCACCACACTTATCCATCCCCCATCATCCAAATCCAATACCACCTTCTCTCCACAACCTAACCCAACACTCCCTAATTTCGCCTCTATATAACCACCATTATCTATAACCTTTGAAATAAAAACTACATACCCACCAGGTGAACTCTTTATATCCCCCTCATTTATTATATAACTACCCCTTCCACTAAATCTATACCTACCACTTAAAAAATCTTCATCACTTATATCTAACGTAGAGGCTACTAATCCCCCTACATCTACCCTTGAATCCTTACCAAATACTATACCATTAGGATTAACTAAAAATACCTTCCCATTTGCACTTAATCTACCCATTATGTTAGATGGCTCACTACCTACTACCCTGTTCAATGCTACACTACTACTATCCGGTTGCCTAAAATAAACTCCCTCCCTTACCCCTATAGAAAAACTGTGATAGTTAGCTATCATCTTGTTCGTGGAAATATCTACAACTAAATTATCCCCTTCCTTAATAAATTCCGCTTCCCCAGCAATAACCTCTTTTACTTCAGGTAGGCTATAGGAAGAGCTGATAAAGAAAAAAGAGAAAAGAAAAATTATGCAAAATATCTTAAGTTTACTCTTCAACATAATTAACCAAATATAACATATTTATTAAACTTTTGTCAAGAAACGCTTACAATTTTTTTAAAAAATATGGAAACTATTGGAAATATTACATTTATTCACTTAATAATATTGGGTAATTAAAAAAAACTTATCTATTTCAAAAACTTTTACCTAAATTTAAATAGGTATGAAGATGATCGCTATCGGAAGGGGTTTTACCTAAAGGGTAAGCAAATTCAACTCGAGCATAAAAATTCTCAGGTAAATTTAAACGCACACCAAATCCCCAACCTTTTAGAGTCTGATGTTTTTTTTCACCGGCTAATACTCTATTTAAATGCGTAGTAGCCCAATCGTAAAATAACATAAATCTGGTAGCAGAGTATACTGTCGCTTTAGAAAAGGGAACTCTTGTAGTTTTAGGTATACCGTAAAACGGGAATGACCACTCTACCGATGTAGATAAACCCTTATCTCCACTATACTCGGCAGAAGGATAACCTCTCACATTGGTTATACCTCCAATTTGAAATTGTTCTACAGAAAGAAGATTGTAGTTAGAAAACTGAAATTGATTTTTAAGTAATAGGGAAGAAGATAAAGGCAAAGGATGTAATCTATAGATATTAGTTACTAACTTGGAAAATTTTCCCCCCGCTCCTTCTCTGGTAGCATAAGGGTCTTTTGAGGAAACTCCTCCTAAAATATGAGGAACGCCTAAATCACCTTCTATAGTAAAAATTGTTCTACCAAATTTATCTAAATTATCAATATCTACACCCAACTTAAATAATCTTACTTCATCTCTTGAAGTTCTTTCTCCCGCGATATAGTTAAGGATATGTTTGTAATCAAACCCAAAATTTAAAGTTAAATCTAAGTTATACTCGTTAATTAAGCGATGGTTAAAAAATAACCCTGCTGTTCTTGACTTACCTCTTATATCTAAATCCTCGTAATCACCACCTAACTTATTCTTACTATAACCATAGTATCCACCTATATTCCAATCTCTATAAATAGGAAAAAGGTAGTTAAAATTCTTAAGTTGGTAATAATCAGCTTGTGATCGCTGTAATTTTATGTTTAGCCGGTCATCGTATCCTAAAAGATTATTATGTTCAAAATTCACAGAGTATCTATCCTTATCTATGTATGTTGAACCAAAATTATCGTAGTCGAATCCAAAATGTAAAGGCAAATTATCCTTTACATCTAATACTATATCAGTAATGCCCGTCTCCTTACCCGGCACCAATACCGCTTTAACAAATCTATCGGGATGTTCATTTATTATTCTTATAGACTTCTGAAGTAAACCGTAATCAAATATTTGGCCGGGTTTAATCTTTAAATTTTTTTTTAGTAAGGGCGTCTTAAAAAAGCGGTTTCCCTGAATGCTTATTTCTCCTACTTTACCCTCTATAACCATTATAACAAGAAGACCATCTTTTATGGTCTGGGGTGGTAAATAAGCTCGCGAGGTTAGATAACCAATCTTTCTATACTCATCGGTAATGAGGTCACATATCTTCCGCATATCCTTCAAAGATAGTTCTTTACCTTGGTAATCAAAAATTATCCCATTAATTATTTCCTGTGATATAAGTGTTACCCCTCTAACCTCTATCTTATTAATAAGTATCTTCTTTTCTTCTTCTAAAGGAACCTTTTCTTCCTCAATAACAAACTCTTCTTCCTTCTCTTTCTCTTTTATAATCCTTTCTTCTAATTCTTTCTTCTTTTCTATATCCTTTTCAATCCTCTCTAAACCACCAATTGAGGGAGGAACTTGAGTGAATCCCGAGGAGAAAAATAAGGAGAGAAAAATACAAACAAAAAATAATTTTATCTTCATTTTGTCTATACTAACAGATATCTGCATTATATCATTTGAATATCTTTTGTCAAATATAATTTTTCCTGGAGTTTACCCATTTTTTCACACATCCATAAATGAAAAGATAAGCTGAGGTGGTCCTATTTTATATTTCCCCCTATCCTCATTCCATTTCCATTTTGT
>JAMWDA010000054.1 GCA_023818995.1 Candidatus Omnitrophota bacterium | reverse complement strand
TAACTACCTTAGAAGAAACAGATATAGGGATAATAGAGATAGATACAGGTGGACTTAATTTACCCCCAATAAGACTTGAAACTTTGTTCAAAGAGTGGTATAACCAACAAGACAAAAGTGGATACCATGTACCTAACCTGTCCGGTAAATAAAAAATACACTTGAGTTAAAGATAAGTTATTATATAATATAATAAAGCTATGAAGAAGAAAATACTTGTAGTAGATGATGCTATATTTATGCGCAATTATATAAGAGGTATTCTTCATAACTCTAACTTTGAAGTATGCGGAGAAGCTTCAGATGCTATAGAGGCGGTAGAAAAATACAAACAACTTAAGCCCGATTTGGTAACGATGGATATAATTATGCCAAGGATAGATGAGTTGGATGGTATTGGTGCGATAAAGAAGATAATCGCTATGGACCCACAAGCTAAAATTATAGTTATTTCTGCTATAGGAGAAGAGCATCTCGTTAATGAGGCAACTAACCAAGGAGCAAAAGCTTTTTTAATTAAGCCATTTAAACCTGATGAGTTGATAAAACTACTAAAACAGATTTTCCCCGATTAAAAATTGTCAATAAATTCTTTTCTTCAAAAACATTCCTTTTATATTTTTTTTTACCGAAAGAGGGGATTTATAATCTTAAGATACAAAAGTTTTTTTGTTTTATAAAGATATGATGGATAAGAATTATTGGGAATTATTCTTTGCTGAGTCTGAGGAGTATTTAAGACAGATAAACAATTGTTTGGTTAAATTAGAAGAGGATTATTCCCAGACAGAAGCTCTTAATGAAATTTTTCGCTTGATGCACACAATAAAAGGTATGTCGGCAACGATGGGTTTTAACGAGTTAGCAGAATTTAGCCATGCTATAGAGGATTTATTTGAAGCATTAAGGTCAGGTAAGCAAAAAATAACTCCCGATATTATGGATACGATTTTTTCTTGTATAGATGCCTTTGCTATATTGTTAGAGGAGATTAAGGCAAAAAAGGAAATATCTATAGATGTTAAAGATTATATCTGTAGAATTAGAAATATCATTAATAAAAGAGAAGAATTAAGTGAGGATCTATCCTCTAAAGGTGATGTAACAGAAATAGATGTTTCTCCCCAAGAGGTGGAAATCTTAGGGAGAAAAATAGAAGAAGGTTGGGATATATATAAGTTAAAGATAAAGTTAGTGAGTGAATGTTTGATGAAAGGGGCAAGAGCTTTTCTTGTTATTGTAAGACTTAAGAAAATGGGGGAGGTTATAAAAATAGTTCCCCCTGAGGAGGAGTTAAAGAAAGGTAATTTCTCTATTTACTTTGTAGTTATATTGGCTACTAAAGAGGAAGAAAAAGTTATCTATGATGAGCTTTCTCAGATATTAGAATTAGAAGAAATAAAGATAACACCATTCTCGGCGGTTCCTCGTAAAGAAAATAAGATAAAATCTCCTATAACAACTTCTTATTTTAAGAAGATACAGAGTATAAGGATACCCGTAGAAAGATTAGATAAAGTAATGAATTACGTAGGAGAATTGTCTATTGCTAAAAGCAGGCTTTTAGAGGTGATAAATCTAAAGGATAAATCCCTTTTGGAAGGAACGGTTTCTCTGATAGAAAGATTGATTTCTTCCCTTCAAGATGAGGTTCTTCAACTTAGGTTATTACCAATTTCATACATTTTAGATGCTTTCCCGAGAATCGTGCGTGATTTGGTAAAGAAGTCTGATAAGCCTAAAAGTGTGGAGATAGAGATAAAGGGGAGTGAAATAGAATTAGATAGGGTTATACTAGACGAGTTAGGAGACATACTTATTCACATATTACGCAATGCTATAGACCATGGTATTGAAGATGAGCAGACAAGAGAAAAATTAGGTAAGAGTAGGAAAGGTAAAATCACTATAAATGTATCAAGAGAGAAAGGACAGGTAATCGTGGAGATTATTGATGATGGTAAAGGAATAGATTTTAACGAGATAGCTAAGAAAGCTTTAGAAAAAGGTATCATTAGCGAAAAAGAGGTTACCTCTTTAGATGTTCAAAAGGTGTTAGATATAATAACTATGCCATCTTTTTCTACGAGTACAAAGGTAAGTGATATCTCCGGGAGGGGTGTTGGTTTGGATATGGTAAAAGTAAAATTAGATGCTTTGGGAGGAAGACTTAATTTTGAGAGTGAGTTGGGTAAAGGGACAAAGTTTATTATTACTTTACCTTTGACTTTAGCTATTGTAAAAGCAATGTTGGTAGAATTAGGGCAAGAGACATTTGCTATTCCCTTGATGAGTATTAGAGAAAGTATAAAAATAGAGGGGGGGGAGATAAAAACTATCCAAAATATAGATGTAATAAAGATTCGTAATGAAATAATTCCTCTGATTTGGTTAGGTAGGGAGTTAGCTATTAAAGAGGAGGAGGAATTAAATAATAAATTATCGGTAGTGGTTGTGGAAGGAAAAAACAAGAGTTTAGGGTTAGTTGTAGATAAAATTATTGGCGAGCAGGATATAGTAGTAAAGCCGTTAGGTAATATAGGTAAAAAAGTAAAAGGATTTAGTGGAGCTACTATCTTAGGTAACGGTAGGGTTGCTTTGATATTAGATGTGGTCAATCTGTTATAGATTTTTTTGTTGACGGATTGATTAGGTAAAAGTATTATATTATTTAAAAATTAACAATTTTGAAATTGGAGAGGTAAAGATGGAATTACATAATTATATGGAAGAAGTGGTTAAGGAATGTTTAGATGAGGAGCTTCCTTCCCGTGAGGATGTATGTAAATGTGATAGGTGTAAATTGGATATGTTAGCCTGGGCATTGAATAGATTATCTCCCCGTTATATCGTAACTGATGAAGGAAGAGTTTACACAAAGTTACAAGAGATAAATATTCAGTTTCGTGTAGATGTAATAAGAGAAGTAACCAAGGCGATTGAGCATATAAAAAAGAATCCTCGTCATTAGAACACTATAGAAAAGGAGGATAAATCTATTTCCCAATCTTGTAAAGACATAGATTCGTTCGTTAACTTCGTTAAAGAAAAACGCGGCGTAGAACTGAATTCTTATCGTTTTTCTTTTATTCTTAGGTGTATAAAGATGAGGATGAGCTATTACGGTATAAATAATACCCACGAGTATAAAAAGGTGCTGGAAGATAGACCTGAGGAGTGGAATATATTTTTGAAGAGTTTAGCAGTTAATGTTTCAGAGTTTTTTCGTAACCGGGAGGTATTTGATTTCTTTTCTCAAAATTGTTTACCTAAGATAATTGAAGATAAAATAAAGAATAAAAAGAAGATAATAAAGTTTTGGTCAGCAGGTTGTTCGTGTGGTGAGGAAGCCTATTCTTTAGCAATTCTTTTGAAAGAAGTGATAAAAGATAAGAATATACTCCTTAGAGTTTACGCTACTGATATGGATGAGGATGCTTTGAAAATAGCTAACCAGGCAGAATATTTTCTTTCCTCTTTAAAGAAAGTTAATTCCCGATTCTTGGAGGAGTATTTTATTGATTCCTCAAATGGCAAAAAAAAAGTTAAGGATGAAATTAGAAAAATAGTTATTTTTAAACAGCATAATCTTTTTTCTCACCCGCCTTTAAAGGGTATAGATGCGATATTCTGTCGTAATGTTAGAATTTACTTTGATAGCCGTTCTTCAGAAAATGTTTTGTTGAACATATACAATTCTCTCAACGATGGTGGTTATATAGTTATAGGTAAAGCAGAAATTTTACCATATTCTTTGAGGAAGTTATTTTTTACAGTTAGTAGTGAATATAAAATATTCCAGAAAGTTTCCATAGAAGGGAGGTAATATATGGCAAGAGTTTTAATAGTGGATGATGCTTTGTTTATGAGAAAGATGCTTTCCGATATTTTGAAGAAAGAAGGTTTCGAGGTAGCAGGCGAAGCGGAAAACGGTAAGGAAGCTGTAGAGAAGTATAAAGCATTGCGTCCGGATCTGGTTACTATGGATATAGTTATGCCTAAGATGGAGGAAATTGATGGTATATCCGCGGTTAAAGAGATTATTAAGTTCGACCCCAAGGCAAAGATTGTTATGGTTTCTGCGATGGGACAACATGCTTTGGTTGTAGAGGCTATACAGGCAGGAGCAAAAGATTTTATCGTTAAACCATTTCAACCTTCAAGGGTGGCAGAAGCAATAAGAAGAGTTTTGGGAAGGGATAAATAGTATCTTAGGTAACCTTTATAAATAAAAATTCTAAGCACAAAAATTATATGTTTTTTAAGAGTAAACTAAATAGTTAATAGAAATCATCTTAGAATTATACACAATGGTGGTAGAAGAAATTAAGATAATTGAAGTTGGTATGGGTGAATTTAAAATTTCTTCTTCTCCTCATATTCTTGTAACAAGAGGCTTGGGTTCTTGTTTAGGTATAACCATTTACGATTATGCAAAAAAGATAGGTAGTTTAGCACACCCTATGCTTCCTGATATAGATAAAGCAAAAATTAATTCTAACCCTACAAGATTTGTTAATTCCGTTATTGAGAAGATGGTAGATGAACTTAGACTTAGAGGGTGTTCTGTTAATAGTTTAGTAGCTAAGATATTTGGTGGTGCTCATATGTTTACCAATGTTTCGGGTAATAGTATTTTTAATGTAGGTACTAAGAATATAGAGAAAGCTAAGGAGTCTCTGAATAACTTAAAGATAAGAATATCTGCCGAAGACGTAGGAGGTAATTTTGGTAGGACTATAGAGTTCTATTTGGAGACAGGCAGGGTAAAAGTGAAAACTGTTTTCTATGGAGAAAAAGAATTATAGTTATGGATAAGGTTAATATTTTAGTAGTAGAAGATTCTCCTCTTATGCAGAAGATAATTTGCGATATTCTTAGTAGTGAGCAAAGATTCAAAGTGGTTGATAAAGTATCTTCTGGTAAAGAGGCTTTAGAAAAGATAGATAAACTTGATATAGATGTGATTACTTTAGATATAAACTTACCAGATACCGATGGTTTATCTCTTCTTAAAGAAATAATGATAAGGTCTCCTAAGAAGATAGTAATGCTTTCTGCTTATACTCAAAGAGGGGCAGAAATTACTATGAGGGCACTGGAGTTAGGAGCAATAGACTTTATCCCTAAGCCTTCAGGAGAGGTATCCTTGGACCTATACAATTTTAAGGATGAGATTATTTCAAAAATCAAGATTGTTTCTCAAGTGGATTTGAAAAGTTATTTAGCTAATTTTAGGGGAATATCTTTAGTTGAAGAAAGTTTATCCGTGGATAAGGTTGTAGTAATTGCAGCTTCTACAGGTGGACCGAGAGCTATTGTAGAAATTATGAAAAAGATACCTTCCCATTGTTCGGCATCTTTTCTAATAGTTCAACATATGCCTAAAGGTTTTACCAAAAGTTTTGCTGAAAGAATTTCTTGGTATTCACCAATTAAAACCAAAGAGGCAGAGGAGGGAGATTTTTTATTGAGAGGGACGGGGTATCTTGCTCCCGGTGGTTACCATATGTTATTAGAGAGAATAAATCTTGACAAGAACAATGGGTTTGTTCTAAGATTAGATGATACTCCTTTAGTTAATCATGTTAGGCCCTCAGCTGATGTAACCATAAGTTCAGTAGCAGAGCTCGTGGGAGAAAATACTATTGCTGTTATTTTGAGCGGTATGGGTAAGGATGGTTTAGAAGGTGCAAAGCGAATAAAAGAAAGAGGTGGATTCGTTATTGCTCAGGATAAAGATTCTTGTGTTGTTTATGGTATGCCAAAAGCGGTAGTTGATGCAGGTGTTGCCGATAAAGTTTTAAATATAGAGCGTATAGCCGAAGAAATAGTGAAAAGATTATAGTTGATTTTCTATGGAAGAAAGAAGAATATCTTTAGCTCAGTTAGATGTATTAAGGGAAATTGGCACAATAGGAGCAGGTAGAGCAGCTACTGCTCTTTCTGATATGTTGAATACTAAGGTAGAAATTACTTTACCCGAGACAAATCTTATTCCCTTAGAAAACTTAGATAGAATATTAGGTGACCCTGAGAGACCACTTTTCGTATTAGATACAGGATTCCAGGGAGAGATAAGTGGGAGGGTACTATTTCTTATTCCTCCCGAGGATGGTAAAATTTTGGGTAGTATACTTTTAGGCAAAAGAGCTGAAGAGATAAAGTGCGATGACCTTCTATTCCAATCTTGTTTAAAAGAAGTAGTGAATATTCTTACAGGAGCACATATGAACGCTCTAAGCGATATCACCGGCTTATCTATCCTTTACGGTGTCCCTTCTTTAGCTTTAGATATGGTATCTGCTCTTCTCGATTTTATCTTTATTCAGATTGCGCAACATTCCGAAGAAGCATTTTTTATTAGAACCGACCTTAAAGTTAAGGATATAAATTTTAACACTATTTTCTTATTTTTCCCTGACCAATTATCTTTGAAGAAGATATTTGAGGTATTGAACATATAATTATGTTTAAATTTAGAGTCACTATTAGAAAGAAATTAATGTTGGCTTTTGGGGTAATTTTACTCTTCTTGATTATTTTGGGTATTGTTAACACATTTTATATAATTAAGTTTTCTACTCTACATAATCGCACTGCAGAGTTTTTATTTTTAAGTTTATTTTTAGAGAAAATGTTAGCAAAATATCAAGAGGGGTATCATACTTTATCCCAACAGTTTATCACTAATAAAATATCTGATGAGGAAATAGATTATTTTAATTCGGAATTTTGGAATTGGTACGAGAAATTTAAAAGCGATAATCCTAAAATTATGGAAATTTATTTAGGTATAAGAGAGCCTTACCAGAAATTTTACAGTTTAGCAAAGATGGTTAGAGATTTATACAAGAGGGGAGAAAAGGAGCAAGCTATGGGAATCTATACTAAAGAATTAATCCCTTTAGCCCAAGAAGTTCACATAAAGATTAGTAGATTATCAGATATATTAAGAATGGAAGCAGAGAATTATCAGAAAACTATGATTTTATTAACTAAGAGATTGAAAGTCATTGTAATAGGGATAATATTTTTAGGTATAGTAATTGGTTTAGGGATAGCTATTTTTGTTACCGATGGGATAGTTTATTCTTTAAGATTGGTATTGAGTCGTATAGAGGAGATTGCCAATGCTGCTGGCGATTTGAGTGTAACTGTGCCGGTAAGAACGAACGATGAATTTGGTAGATTTGCTAAGGCATTTAATCAAATGTTAGTAGGTTTAAGAACATTGATAGTGCAAGTTTGGGGTACATCAGAGAGAGTTTCTGCTACCAGTTCCCAACTTTCTTCAGCTATTGAGCAGATAAATGCCTCTTTACAAGGTATATCTACTTCTATTCAGCAGATCACCAAAGGTATCTCTTTACAGGCAAAGAAAATGGAGGATAGTTCCACTATTGTAGAGAAGATGGTTGTTTCGGTAAAACAGATAACTGGTAATGCTAACGAAGGAGCAAAGGCTTCTCATGAAACAACTCAGTTAGCTCAACAGGGAGTAAAGGATTCTGTAGAAGCAGTAGATAAAACTATGCGTATATCAGAGGTTTCCAATGAGATTGCTCAAATCGTAGGTAAATTAGGAGAACGTTCCCAAGAGATAGGTAGGATTGTAGAGGTAATTACTAACATAGCTGACCAGACTAACCTTTTAGCTTTAAATGCTGCTATAGAGGCTGCTCGCGCAGGAGAAACAGGTAGAGGATTTGCTGTAGTTGCTGAAGAGGTAAGAAAATTAGCAGAGAATTCTGCTCAGGCCGCCGAACAGATAGGTAGTTTAATACGAACTATTCAACAGGAAACATCGCAGGCAGTGAATGCTGTTAAAGTTACTTCCCAAGAGATAGAGGAAGGTAGATTGATCATTAATAAGATGCGTCAGGCTTTGGACAAGATTCTAAAGTCAGCAGAAACAACTGCCTTGAGAGTTGAGCAGATAGCTGTAGCAAGTGAGGTTCAGATAGTAAATGCCGGGGAGGTTAATAAGACGATTACTGAGGTAGCTTCTATATCCGAAGGCTCTGCCGCTTCGGTTGAGGAAGTTTCTAGTTCTATTCAAGAGATGACTGCTAGTATGGAAGAGATAGCCTCTAGTGCTCAGGAGTTAGCTAATACCGCGGCTCATCTTCAGGAGTTGATAAAGCGATTTAAAGTATAGAGAAAAAATATCATGGAGCAAAAGGGTAATTCTATAAAAGATTATCAGTTAGTAATATTCAAGATAGGTAAAGAGGAGTTTGGTGTAGAGATAGGTGAGGTAAAAGAAATTGTTAGGATGCTACCTGTTACCTATGTTCCTCGTGCACCTTCTTTTGTTGAAGGAGTAATAAATCTTCGCGGACAAATTTTAGTTTTAATTGATTTAGCTAAACGCTTAAATTTAAAATCAATTGGTCGTTCGGAAAAAACAAGAATTATTGTTGTTGACGTAGAAGGTAGTTCTATAGGTATGGTGGTTGATGAAGTAACAGAAGTTCTGCGTCTTTCTAAAGATAATATTGAAGAACCACCCCAAATAATTGCTACTGATATTCACCAGAGGTATATTAAAGGTGTGGGTAAATGGGGTGAAAGATTGTTTATTATAATTGATTTAGCAAAAATTCTTTCCTTTGAAGAAGTAGAAGAGATAAAGAGAACAGAGTTTAAGGAAAAAGTTTAATAAGGGGGATAATATGGGAGAAGAAAAAAGGAAATTTGAAAGGTGGAATTTAGAGAACGAAAACACGCAGTTTGATTATAAAGGTAGGAAAGAAGAGATGCGAATATTGGATATAAGTGTGCGTGGTATGAAGATATTAACTAATTCTCCCTTGGAAAAATTCACTTCCATAAATTGCGAGTTTAGGATCCTACCTAACACCGCTCCTTTCTTTGTTAAAGGTAAAGTTATCTGGACTGCTCCTAAGGATAGTGGATTTGAATCCGGTATAGAATTTGAAAAGGTAAGCACAATCCCTTTGAATGTTATATAAATTTTGTTTTTAGTTTTTAGTTAAAGGGGGGAGAGGATGCGTTATCTTATTTTAATCCTTGTGATTTTTTTTATTTTTGTTGAGCCAGGTTGGGGGATTTTTGTAAATGTAGATGGTATAGATAAAACTCTAATAAAAAGAGTTTGTGTTTCGCCTTTAGAAGATAATATTGTTTACACTACAAGTGAGAGTGTTGTTTTTAAAAGTCAAGACTCTGGCAAGAGTTGGCAAAGTGTTTTTGTGGCTAAAGATGGGGTTATAAATGATATATACGTAGATGATTCTTTATACGATACTATTTATATAGTTACCTCTGCAGGTGTTTATTTAATTTCTCAGGGCAAACTTGAAAAAATTTTTACTATTCCTCCTGAGGTGGAAGGTAAATGTATAGGAGCGTTTAAAGACCGTTTATACATAGGAACAACAGTTGATTTAAGGTATACTTATCAAGGTGCCTGGCAGTGGAGAAAATTAGAAGGTTTGCCTGAAGAATAATTGGTTGTTTACTCTTTAGATTTTTACCAAGATAGAATTTATTTAGCTTCGAGTAAAGGGGTGTATATAGGTAAAGGTAAGGATTTTAAGAATTTTGAAAGGGTGTTCGTTTTATTAGATGAAAACCAAGATGATAACCAGACAGAAGAATCTCCTGAAGAAACAGATGATACTCTCAGTTGTCGATATATAACTGTAGATAGATACGATCATAGGGT
>JAMWDA010000053.1 GCA_023818995.1 Candidatus Omnitrophota bacterium | reverse complement strand
ACCCCACTTCTAATACCACAAAATCTAAATTCTCTTGGCAGAAGTATTTTAGAGCGATAGCAGTATAAACTTCAAAAAAGCTAATTTTACCCCATCTCTTTGTATATCTTAACTTATCTAAATAAGGTTTGAATTCCTTTACAATTTTTATTACTTCCTTTTTAGGTATAAATTCACAAAAGTTTTTCTTAACTACTTTAATTCTTTCTCTAAAATCATGAAAGTGAGGAGAAGTGTAAACGCCTACGTTGTAACCGGAGTTAGCTAAAATATAACTTACAAAATTAGCTACCGAACCTTTACCTTTGGTCCCGGCAATATGTATAACTTTAAGATTATTGTAAGGGACTTTTAGAACATCGAGGAGATATCTTACTCTTTCTAATTTTAATGTTTTCTTGTAGGGAAAGAAATTTTTAGTTTCATAGTTAATAAAAGAATTTAGATAGTTATTTATATCTTTATATTTGAATTCCATAAGGAGATATTTTAAAGGAAGTTAATTAGTGGCGGAAGTGTCTGATTCCTGCAAATACCATAGAAATATTTAACTGATTACATAACTCTATGATTTTTTCATCCATTATTGAACCACCGGGCTGGATTATTGTTTTTATACCAGCTTTCTTTATAAGTTTTACGGAATCTTCATGAGAGAAGAATCCATCAGAAGCTAAAACAGCTCCTTTAGAGGATTTAAAAGAATTTTCTATAGCAATCTTTACTGCTCCTACACGGGATGGTTGACCACCACCTATACCTGAGGTAGTTAAATTTTTAGCAATCACAATGGCATTAGATTTAACAAACTTTACTACTTTCCACGCAAAGAACATATCTTTCCATTCCTTTTGAGAAGGTTTCTTCTTGGTAACCACTTTAAAAGAAGTTTTGCTTATATCTACTACCCTATCGTTATCTTGAATAAGATAACCAAAATCTGTCTTCTTGATATCTTTATAATCTATAATTTTATTTATATCCACTTCAATGACTCTTAAGTTTTTCTTCTCAGAAAACAATTTTAATGCCTCTTTAGAGTAACAAGGTGCAACTATGCACTCTTTAAATCCACTTTTGATGATTTCTTTGGCAGTATATTTATCCAACTTTTTGTTTACTCCTATAATCCCTCCAAAACTAGATATAGTATCTGATTGATGAGCTTTTACATAAGCTCGATAAAGCTTTTTATCCAAAGCAACCCCGCAAGGAGAACAATGTTTGACTATCACTGCTGCTGGTTCGGTAAATTCTTTTACTAAAGAAAGGCAGGTATCTAAATCCAAAAGATTATTGAAAGATAATTCTTTACCTTGTAATTGATTAAATCCCAGATTATCTTTTTCCATTAATTTAAAAAGAGAAGCTTTTTGATGAGGATTCTCACCATACCTTAAATCACATATTTTTTCCATTTTCCACACTAAGATTTCTTTACCTTTTAAATAACTATGAATAGCATTATCGTAATCACTGGTTATTTGGAAAACTTCATTAGCAAGTTTAAGTAGAGTTTCATCACTTACACAACCATTGTTATTTTCTAATTCTTCTATTATCTCTTGATACTGAGAGGGGGAAGAAACGCAGGCTACATTTTTAAAATTCTTCGCACCTGCACGTAGTAAAGCTGGTCCACCAATATCTATGTACTCTAACTGTTGTTCGAAACTAAGATTTTCTCCTAAAGCTTCTTTGAAAGGATAAAAGTTTACTACAACCATATCTATAGGTTCAATATCCAATCGCTTTATTTCTTCTAAGTGTAGGGGGTGCTTTTTATTGGCTAAAATGGCTCCAAATATCTTAGGATGAAGAGTCTTTACTCTTCCTGAAAGGATTGTTGGGTAACCAGTAATTTCCGAAATTTCTTTGCAGGGTATACCATTCTTCCTTAAGATTTGTGATGTTTTCCCTGTGGAAAGTATCTCCACATTAAAATCTTTTAGTTTCTTGGCAAATTCTACAACTCCCTTTTTTGACCAAACACTGATAATTGCTCTTTTTATTTTAAGCATCCTACACGTTAAATTTTATCTCAATTATATCATTTTCTTCTACGATATAATCTCTATCTACAAGTTTAACTAAACCCTTCGCTTTTGCTTCGGCTAAATTATAAAATTTATCCAGATCTTTGCAACTAATCACTTCTGCTTTGATAAAACCTCTTGCGAAATCACTATGTATTCTACCGGCAGCTTTTACAATGTCATCTCCTTTATAAATATCCCAGGCGTGAACTTCTTTTTTGCCAGCAGTAAAAAATAAAAGAACGCCTGTTTTATCAATAACTTCTTTTATCAAAGAGTTAATATCATCTATCTTATCTTTCTCTATACAGGGTTTAAGGGTAACTAACCCTAAATTTCTTAATATTGCTTTTTCTTCTTCTGTAAAATGGTTATTACACAGAAGACTTTCTTTTTCCAGAAAACCTTGAGCTTTTAAAAGGCAATTCCGTTCTTTTTCGTTATCTGAACGGGATAGTCGTTTTTCCAATTTTTCCAAGTCTATAAGAATAAGGTCTAATTTCTTAATAGGATTAAAAACTATAGCATCAGCCATTTCTAATTCATCATCTACAAATTCTACAGTGTAAGGTGATTCCTTTTGAGGAGAGAATTTTTTTACCAGCTTAGAAAAATATTCATCAATATATTTGTATTTCCCTGGGAGTATATCAAGACCAAAATTTGATACTTTCATTCTTCCTTTTCTTTATTTTTCTGGGCTTCTTCAATAATAGTTTGAGCTATTCTTGCAGGAACTATTTCGTAATGAGAAATACTCATCGTATAACTTCCCCTACCAGCAGTAAACGAACGCAAATCAGAGGCGTACTTAAACATTTCTGCTAAAGGCACTTGAGCTTTTATCACTTGATTTTTTCCTTTCGTTTCCATTCCCAGAACTCTTCCTCGCCTACTATTTATATCTCCTGTAACCTGTCCCATAAATTCTTCAGGTATCACAATTTCTACATTTACGATTGGTTCAAGAAGAACACTGCCGGCTTGTTCCATGCCTTTTTTTAGAGCCATAGAAGCAGCTATTTGAAAAGCAATGTCCGAAGAATCTACAGGGTGATAAGAACCATCGTAGAGAGTTACTTTAATGTCTTTTATGGGATACCCTGCTAAAATTCCTTGTTCCATAGCCTTTTTTATGCCTTTTTCTACCGAAGGGATGTAATTTCTTGGTATAGCACCTCCCACGATAGCGTCTACAAACTCAAAATCTTTACCCCGTTCCAAAGGTTCTAATTCAATCCATACATCACCGTATTGGCCACGACCTCCTGTTTGTTTTTTATATTTTCCTTGCACTTTTACTGATTTTATTATAGTTTCAAGATAGGGCACTTTAGGTATACCCAATTCTACATCCGCTTGGTATTTTCTTTTCATCCGTTCAATGATTACACTTAGATGTAGCTCTCCCATACCATGGATTATCAACTCCTTTGTTTGAGGATGTCGGGAAACACTAAAAGTGGGGTCCTCGTTAGCTACTTTTGAAAGAGCAGTAGATATTTTTTCCTCATCCTGACGAGTTTTAGGTTTAACCGAGGCAGAGTAAGCAGGAGGAGGAAAATCAAAATTATCAAATTTCACTATATTCGTAGGATCACATAAAGTATCTTGAGTTTGCGTATCCTTTAGTTTTGCTACTGCACCTATATCTCCTGTATAGAGTGTTTCTTTGGGAATCTGTTGTTTACCTTGAAGGATAAATATTTGTCCTAACTTTTCTTTATTGCCTTTCGTAGCATTAATAACTTCTTTGTTAGATAATATTGAACCAGAGAATATCCTAAATATACTCAATTGTCCTACATATGGGTCAAAGAGGGTTTTAAATACCTGAGCAGTGAAAGGGATATCTAATTTGGGAGAAATAACAGTATCGTTGTTTGACTTATCTTTTGCTTTTTTAGGTAGCCCATCCTCAACAGATGGCATAAATTCTATGATTGTATCCAAGAGGAATTCCACTCCCACTTCTTCTAAAGCTATACCAGCAATTACAGGATAAATTTGACAATTAACTACAGCTTTTTTTAAAGTCTGGTTAATTTCCCCTTCTTCCAAAGAGCCTTTCTCTAAGTATTTTTCTAAAAGGGAATCGTCGGTTTCAGCAATGCTTTCAATAATTTCATTATACAGTTGAGATAACTTATCTTTATTTTTTAAAACAGGTATAATTTTTTTATTTTCCACAACTGATAGAAGTATAGCTTTCTTAGATAATGTATTTTTAATTTCTTCCAAAGTTTTTCTGTAATCGGTATTTTCTTTATCTAATTTATTGATGAAGAATAAGCAAGGGATTCTATCTTTTCTTAATAGTTCCCAAGCTTTTTCTGTGCCTACCTCTACACCGCTTGAGGCATCTACGACGATAATAGCGAAATCAACAGCTTTTGTGCTCGCAATTAGATCGCCTATAAAATCAAGATAGCCGGGTGTATCTATAAATTGTAGGGAATTGCCCTTATACTCTGCATTTAAAACTGACAGATTAATAGAGCTTTTTCTTTCTTTTTCATCATCTTCAAAGTCACTTATGGTTGTCCCTTCATCTACTTTACCTAAACGGCTAGTTACTCCACATTTAAATAGGATCGCTTCAGATAAAGAAGTTTTACCTGATTGAGCATGTCCACATAGTAAAAATACGCGTTTTCTCCTTAAATCTTCAAGCATATACCTATACCTCCTCTCTCAAAATAGTAGTCTCTTTTATCTGGTATTTGTTAAATAAATAAGCTTAAATTATATTTTACACGGAAAAATTATTATAATCAACCCTTTTCTATACTGGGTAATTTAATAGTAGATGTTTTCTTAGTCGACTTTATAGTACAAAATCTTCTTTTACTCTTGATTTTTCCTTGATTTTTATGGTATATAATGATTAACATAGGTTAACCATAATTTAAAATTCCCAATTTTAAGTAAAAAATAGGATATTTAAAGACTCTAGGAGCTATTTTATAGTATGTGATTATGAACGAGAGCAATTATATTACTTTACCGCAGTTAGCAAAACTTATGGGGATAACCAGAATAGCTGTTTATAAAAAGGTTAAGAAAGGACAGATAAGAGCAGAAAGGATTGGCCGTAATTTTGCCGTTCCCAAAGATATTATTAAGGATTTGTGTATTAAAAAGAAAACAGTAGGAGAATAGAGATGATTTTTTTGATGCTATCTATTACTTTAGTAGGTATGGCTATAGGAATTTACTATTTATTTTCCCCTTCTCCCCAGGAAAAGAAAGATAAGCCTACTAAGAGTATAAGAGATATGCAGAGAGAAAGGATACTACAGTTAAAACAAGAAGTGAGTTCCTTAAAAGCTCAGTTGGAAAAAGAGCAACAGGTTCGTTTTAAATTAGAAAACGATATTAAAGAATTAAATGATAAAGAAAAAGAGTTAAACAATGAGATTACCAGATACAAGAGATGGATAGAGGATGGTCAGGATAATGTTAAGAAGGCAGAACAGAAAATATGGGAGCTTCAACAGAAGATGGTGAGTAAAGAGAAAGAGTTAGAGAAGGTATTTTCAGAGAATGTGAGAATAAACCCTTTGATAGAAGAGGAAGAAACAGTAATTAAATCTCTGCAAATGAAAAATAACAATATGGAGACAGAGATTGTAAAATTGAAAAATTTAATTGCCAAGTATGATAAAGAATTAGAAGTTTCCTCAGCTACAATTACTCAGTTAAGAAAAGAACAGGAGGAGAGTGAATGGGTCTCTAAAAAGGAATTCAACGAGTTAAAGCGCGAATATGAGGAGTTGAAAGTAGAGAATAAAGACCTCCAGCATCATCTAGAATTAAAAACCAAACAATTGGAAATAAGCGAAGATAAGATAAGGCAATTGAGAATAGAGAAAGCTTGGTTAGAAAAACAGAAAGGAGAAGGTAAAAGATTTGTTGAAGAAGAAAAAGTAGAAGAGAAAGTAGGTAGTGGGCAATCTCTAAGTGATTTAGATAATGGGCAAGTGTCAGTAGAGTTGAAAGATAACAAATTAGAGGAAGAGGAAATTAGTTTGGAAACAGTTTCTGTAGGTGAAAGCAAAGAACCACAGGATTTATTAAGTGGGGAGGAAGTTTTAGAAGAAAGTAAAGTTGAGGTTGGCGAAGGAGAGGAAAGTGTAGAGGTAATTGAAGAAAAAGTAATTGTAGAGAAAGGGGAGAGAAAGATTCCTTTAGAGCGAATACGTAATATAGGGATTATGGCTCACATAGATGCCGGTAAGACTACTTTGTCAGAGAGGATACTTTTTTATACTGGCAGATCACATAAAATTGGTGAAGTGCATGAAGGAAAAGCAACTATGGATTGGATGAAACAGGAACAGGAAAGAGGTATAACCATTACAGCAGCAGCTACTACTTGTTTCTGGAAAGAACACCGTATTAATCTTATTGATACTCCTGGACACGTAGATTTCACCGTAGAAGTGGAACGGAGCTTAAGAGTTTTAGATGGAGCGGTAGCTGTTTTTTGTGCCGTAGGAGGGGTAGAGCCTCAATCTATAACTGTATGGCAACAGTCAGAAAAATACAATGTTCCTAAGATAGTATTTATCAATAAGATGGATAGAAAAGGAGCAGATTTTTTGGGAGTAGTGAAAAGTATTGAGGAGGATCTCAATGCTAATGTAATTGTTTTGGAACTTCCTTTGGGTGGTGAAGAAAATTTTAAAGGGGTAATTGACCTCATAGAGATGAAATCGTATATCTTTGAAGAAGATTCTTTGGGCAAAGAGTATAGAATAGAAGATATTCCTCAAGAGTATATAGATATAGCAAAAAAATACAGGCATAGTCTAATAGAAAAGGCTGTGGCTTGTGATACGGAAATTATGGAGAAGTATTTGGCTTCGGAAGAATCCATAACTAATGAAGAATTGATGAAGGTTATTCGTAAAGGGACTATTGCTAATAAACTTGTGCCTGTATTTTGTGGCTCAGCACTCAAAAATAAAGGTATACAAAAGCTTCTTGATGGAGTGGTTAATTATCTACCTTCCCCAAGAGATTTACCTCCTGTGGAGGGACATAATCCTAATAATCCTGAAGAAGTTATTAGTCGACCGGTTGATGATAATGCTCCTTTTACTGCGTTAGCTTTTAAAGTTCAAGCAGACCCTCATATGGGTAAACTTGTATATTTTAGAATTTATTCTGGTTATCTTCAATCGGGCTCTTACGTGTTAAATGCTACCAAGAATAAAAAAGAAAGGATGAGTAGATTAGTTTTAATGCATGCTAACCAAAAAGAGAATATAAAAGAAGCTTTTGCCGGGGATATAGTAGCAGCTATTGGATTGAATTATACTGTGACAGGCGATACTCTTTGTGTATTGGATAGTCCTATAGTTTTAGAATCAATGAAATTTTCTGAACCAGTGGTATCTATAAGTATTACTTCTAATAGTCGTATGGACCAAGATAGGTTAGCTAAAGCTTTAGTTAAGCTTATGGAGGAAGACCCAACTTTTAAAGCCCATATAGATTCTGAAACAGGAGAAACTATACTCTCAGGTATGGGAGAGTTACATTTGGAAATTATAGTTGATAGATTAAAAGATGAGTTTAAAGTTAATGCAGAAGTAGGTGCACCAAAAGTAGCTTATAAGGAAACCCTATCTAAACAAATAACTCAAGAGTACAAACATATAAAGCAATCAGGAGGTAGGGGTCAATATGGACATGTAGTAATGGAATTTTATCCTGCTGGTAGAGGGGAAGGGATTAATTTTAAGGACAGTATTACTGGTGGTAGAATACCTCGCTCATTTATACCAGCGATAGAGAAAGGTGTAAGAGAGGGTATGCAGAAAGGAGTTTTTGCCGGTTATCCTGTAGTGGATGTTAATATAAATTTAATTGATGGTTCTTTTCATGAAGTAGATTCTTCTGAGATAGCATTTAAACTTGCAGCAATGGGTTGTTATCGTGAAGCTTTTAGCAAGTGTCCACCGCTTCTTTTAGAACCTTATATGAAGTTAGAAGTTACCTCTCCTGAAGAATACGTTGGTGGTATTGTAGGAGATATAAGTTCTCGTAGAGGTAGAATTTTAGGGATGAAAGTAAAAGGTAATCAAAGGGTTATTTCTGCGGAAGCTCCTTTGGCTGAGTTGTTTGGATATGTCTCAAGGGTGCGTTCTTTAAGTAGCGGACGAGCAACCTGTTCTATGGAATTTTCCCGCTATATAGAAGTTCCTCGCGAAATCATTGAAAAAATTATTACTGAACGTAAACAGAAAAAGTAATAAACTTCCTTATTATTACTAGCCATAAAAATTTATAAATTAAAAATAAAAAGCAAGGAAATTATAATAAAAAACTTAATTATTTATTTTTAGTTATTGTGAAGTAATAAATGTAGGTAAAATTATCTGATTCAGAAGATAGGGAAAAATTAGATATACCACAATTATAGATTAAATTTATAATTTCTTCTTTATTACGCAGAACGAATTCCCAATTACATAACCAATCGGGAAATAATGGGGGGAAGTTTTTTTCTCTATTTTTGTGAGTTATGAGAAGTTTGCCATTTGTTTCTAAGAGTTGGTAGAGAGTGTAAATAAATTTTTTTAGGATTCTGTTAGGTAGATAATCACTAAGAGCGGGAGAATAGATTAAATTGAATTTACCAAGCCGATCAAGAGGGTATGTTGGTTTTATTATATCTAATACGCTTTGATTGATAAATTTGAATGAGATATTTTTATAAGTATTAGAGGATAGGGCTTGCTGAGAAAAACTTAGTGCATCTGTAGAGTCTATGCAGGTAAAGATTATATTACTTTGCGATTTTAAGAGGGTTAAAATCTCCCTGATTTCCCGAGATGACCCACATCCAAAATTTAATATGTTTATCTTGGATAAATTACATTCCTCAATAAACGTTAATATTAGTTTCTTAAGATGTTCCTTTCTTAATCTTATAGCTACAGCGTAGGGGCTCTTCAAGAATATATTATCAAAGTATAAACCGATACCTTGAGAAATGGGTTTGTTTTCATAGATAAGCTCAATTATCTTATAATCAGCAGGATATCCATAAGGTTTATCAAATGCCCATTTAACGATATTACTTTTATATATCCATGTTCCCACCAGCTGTCGGAAATTATCTTTTATTTTTTGTATACCTTCCTTTTCCGAAATTAATAATTCTAAACAATATCCTTTTAAGAGGAGACGGTTAGTTAATCTTTCTATCTCTTTTTCCATTTCAAGAGAGTAGTTTCTTCTTCCTCTTAAAGATATTAAAATGTTTTCCATTTCATTTATGTACTCTAATATATCTTTTAAAAAGAAGCGGCAGAGATATCTTTTTATTTTATTGTCGTCGATATTAGTAACCAAAGGATGAATCTTATTTTTTATCAATTCTTTTCTTAAAAGTAATTGTTGTTTCTTGGTAAGAGAAACGAACTCCATTCCATAGAGAGAAGGTTTATTCTCAAAGGCTTTTTCCCACACTAATCTTACCTTTGTTTTAAGTCCTATCTTTTTATGAGGAAAACTTATTTGTAAAGATAGTGGCTGAGTGGTAATTATTTCTTGGGAGTAGAAACTTAAGCCACCCTCACTGATATCTACAGAATAATCCATATAAATTGTGTTTTCAGTATACACATATACCGGGATGCGTAAAAAAATTCTTTCTTAGCTTCTCTTCTGTTTTTTTTAAT
>JAMWDA010000052.1 GCA_023818995.1 Candidatus Omnitrophota bacterium | reverse complement strand
ATTTATAATTTCATCTACACTAAATGGATTATCTATCTTTGCAAACCTATCTATCCCACCAAAACTTCTAACAGCTCCATCGATCTCTTTTCTTTCTCTTCCTTGGGCTGATGCATCCAGAGGTTGTTTTAAAAGTTGTTTTAACCAATAAATTTCTCTACGAACTATTTCTCTTTTGTTAACTTCTTTTACTTTCTCAAATATAGGTGCGAAAACTCCACTTTCAAATTGTCTCTCTAAATCTAAATAATTTTCTGCAGTGCTAATTATATAATTACCCACCCCAAGTATTGGATAAGGATAGGTGGAAGAACCTTCCCAAGGACCAATTAATGTTTCTAGTGGTCCTCCAGTATATGTTGCCAAAGTCTGGGCTGCTCCTATTTCAAGTCCAATTGTAGCCAAACCTAAAGTAGAGGACCAAAAGCCCCAACGTAACCGATTTAAAACACTGGCAAAAATTAAATATTGCTTATCCAACCCCAAACCTTTAAAAACTAAACCAAAAGGAATAAAAGTATTAAATATGTATAATGGGAGAAGCGCTAAATAATCAAAACTTATTTTTAGATATCCCCTTAAACTAATTCCTCTTTCATCTATCAAATTACCTAAATAAGAATCAGTTGTAGTGTATAAATAACCTTGTCTATATAGTTCTTTTAATGAATTTATCTTATCTATTAACATTTCAATATTAAAAGTAGACAAACCAAATTTAGGTGCAACAAAGATCTCAAGATAAGCATGCCTAATATTTTTTAAAGAAGTTTTTAAAGAAAGTAGAGCACTTAAAATTAATATACTTAATAGGTTTGTGTAAGTAGGTAAAAGATGTTGTATAAAGAAACCTTCTATAGATTGTGGTAATAAAGAGTAAATCCACAAAAACAGTCCTACCATTCCTTCTAAACCCGTCAAAGCCGCTAGAGGATGAGCAATTATACCAGAAACTATAGCTAAAGTAAGACGTGACCAAATAAACTCAAGAATACCACCTAATATAGGATGTCTCAAAACCAATAAATTCCAAATATACCTAATCTCACCCAATACCTTTTGTTTCCTATTTTGTTTTTTAAATGCTTCTATATGAGACTTTAAACTATTTAATTTAATCTCACCATTATTATAACTTTGCAGGAATTTCACATTCATTAAGGAAAATCTGCTAAAGAAAAGAATAGTTACCCTTAAAATAAAATATATTGGTGCAACTATTAGCGCAATGGGTATTTTAAAAATCATTGCGAATATGCCCATTTTTGATGTTATCTTTGATACTAATTGTATTGCCTCATCTAAACTTATTGCAAATTCAACAGCTAACCCTATTCTGGAATCTGCGAGCTCTTTTAGCATATCTCCAAACCAACCTTCTGTATTTATTTTTTCTCCTTTTCTAAAAGTTTTTCTACCAATACTTAAAAGATGCGCATACAATTTGCGTAATTCTCTCAAATTAAGATTTTCTAAATCACTTCTTGTTACCTTTCCTTCTTTATCTAAAGCTAAAATTGCCCGATAAAGCTCTTCAATGTTCATCCTACCTACATAAACTACATTATATGCCCCTGCGGATACCATTGCTAAAGCAACTGTTAAAACTGCAATACTACCAAAACCAATTGCTGCGGTAAGTAAATGACCAAGAATTGGCATCTTAAACCAACCTAAAGGAGTAATAAAATATGTTATTATGGTCCAAAGTGTAAGCCAAGTAAATACAAATAATACACTCTGGATCTTTAATATATTATTAGTAGTTTCAATCTTTCTAAAATGCATTATAAAAGCTAAAACTATATGTAAAACAACTGTAGCCAAAAACGCATACCCTAAAACTGTTATGCTACTTAAAATACCCACTATTTTCAAAAGACCTATTATTCCTGTACCGGCAAAAACATATAATCCTAAAATGGAAAGCGTAAGAAGCATAAAGAAAACTATAGAGCTTGAAGCCGCCACGGAAGCCCCAAGCTCACCTCTATTATAGAGAGGCAATTTTCTAGATAAAGACAGAGGGCTAGAAATCCTTGAAGTCAAGGAAGAACTAGCCCTCATATCCCCAGAATAGGGAGGCAGCTTTCTTTGTAAATAGTCTCTAATTTGTAGATTTTGCTCTTCGTTTAATGTATTATCCACCAATGTTTCTAACTGATTTATGTTTTCTGGTAAACCAAGCAAAGCTCCTAATTGGTGAATAATTATTTTAATTATATTTTTTGTAAGGCGTCCTTTTATAAGTTCTGGATTTTCTAAAATATTGGAAGGTATATCAAAATCAAAAATTGAAGGATTGAGAATAATCCATTTTGTATTCTTATAATCAACATAACTTATAGCATCTTGTATAACTCCTTTTTCTTTTAATTCTCTAAATAAAGCAGGTGGTCCTCGCACAACAATTATGTCTCCTAAATTCTCAAGAATGCTTCCAAAACCTTTTCTTTTTAAAATTTCTCTTACTATAGGCAAATAATACACTCCTGAATCAGTATAATTTACAAAATCTTTTTGATATTTTCGCAATACATCTTCAATGATATTTCCTTTTTCTCTTGAATTAATAGAGCTACTTGAAGAAGAATTTATTTTTCCTGCTAAAACCTCAAAAACTTTTCTCCATAACTCTATACTATCCGTTCTCCATCCTTTTACACCGCTAATTGTCCATCGTGTATATTCTATGCCGTATTTTTCTACAAATTTGGTAAGGATCTCTCTAAAATTATCTATATCAGCTTCCAAAACCCAACCTCCTATAACTTTTTCTTCTATCAGTTCATCCACAAATTTTTGTTCTTTTGCTGTTATACCATTATGATTTAAACCAACTACTCTATCCGGTATAAAAGCTATAAAAATTTCAATATTTTTGGTGGCGCTTCTATTATCAATCTGTTCTCTATAAATAGCAAATTGATTAATACAACTAAACACTACACCGGCACCACTAAATGCAAAAATAATTCCTACCACACGTTTGCCTTCTCTTCTTAAATTCTTAACTACTCTTGGATATTTAAAGTATTGTAATTTATCCTCTTTTGTAAGTTCTATAACTGCTTCGATATCTGTTCCTCTATCTTCGGTTTTACACTCAACTAAATAAATGCCATCTTGTAATTCAAAATCACCTTTATTCTCATACTTATTTCTATCTACTTCTAAAACAAAATCTACCTCTGACTCAAAAGGCCTTTCCATACTAAATTCAATAACTTTTGCATAATTAATCTTCTGGGTAAACCACAAAGCATTTACTAATTCTCCCATGGCTTCCTCATAAGGAGCATCCTTACTGTTAAATAATCTTGCCACAACTTTCTCTAATCCCTTTGTCTTTTGTCTATAGAAAAATTTCACAGCTTCATAAACTTGTAGATATAAATCTTGATTTTTCTCTAATATACCCCATGCTCTTTGTGCTTTTACATCATCAAAATATATGTTACTGGATAAACTTGAACTTGAAACAGAATCTAATCCACCATTTCCCAATTTATTACTATCTAAATTCTCTAATTCTTTTTTCAATATATTATCAATCTCCCGCAAAATAGCTATCCTTTTCTCGCCTTCCACACCTTCTACATAAAAAATCAAATAAACTTCTTCTCCACTGTTAAAATTATCTTCTAAAATGCTTAATAATGATACTAAATCGATAGGGGAAATAATTTGCGTTTTTTCTACTACAGCACCATTAACTTCAATATCTACTAAAACCCTTGCTTTTTCTTTTACAGCCACCTTGCAAATATCTGTAGCCGGTCTAAAATGAATTAAACCGGTTATATACTTAACTCTTACCTCTATAGAAGAAACACTCTCTAATTCTTCTTCTATTATGTCTCTTATTGTCCCTGCTTCAACAGTAGACAAGTCTTCCTTATTAATTCTTCTTAAAAAATTCTTAATTCTAGCTAAATCCCTATGGGGAACGCTTAAACTAAATGTTAAGTTTCTTCTTAAAGCCTCTCTTGTCATAAATAATATAAACTCTTCATTTGTAGCCATATCTCCACAGACACATATGTTTATCTTCCTTAAAGATTTTGTGTTAAATTCTTTTACGGAGTCCATAACTTTCAATACAGCATCCTTCAACTCTTTACTTGGATTCTGATAGAATTTGTTAGAGCTACTGTCTTGCCTATCTACATTGTGAATACTTGCTATCAAATCATTTGTTCCTAAACTTATAAATCCAAAATGCTGTAAAATATATTCAATATTTATTACTGCTGCTTCTGTCTCAACCATCGCACCAACTTTGTTCTTGTCAAAGTCAATTCCTAATCTATCTACAACATCTCTAAATATCTCAAAGAATTTATCAACCTCGACTTTATTAGAAATCATTGGAACTAACAATCTTAAATTATCCTTTTGTCTAGCTGCTATTAAAAACGCTTCTAAAAATTCTTCTAAATATTTTATTGCAAAATCAAAAGCGAATTCTAATCCGAAACTATTGACTACCTGACTGTTTGGTACGCCCTCCATACGTTTATCTTTATCTCTATCAAACACTCTAATAATAACTATTTCGTCTATAATGCTTGCCAAACCAATAAAAAACTCAATTAGTTCTTCTTTATTAGGCAATCTATCCTCATATAAAAATTCTGTACGAACTAAAAATATTCCATCAGCATTAGCTACAGCTTCGGTAAAAGGTAACCCAGAAACATTAATCCCAACTGGAATTTTACTACCGTACACCTCTACAATGCCTCCAGTAGCCTCTGAGTTTAAAATCTTCGTTTTTTCAACAAAATCCTTTATTTTTGCTTCAAAACCTTCTAAATCTTCTTTTGTTGGATTTAATATAACTACGCCCTCTTGGCTATCTATGCATATTAACTCTCCACCTTTTACTGTATCATAGAGGCCTTTTGCCTCTAAAACTACAGGAATACCTAATTCTTTTGCAAAAATATACCAGTGGGCTCCTTGCGCGCCTCTATCGGAAACAATTCCGACAATTTTAAATTCTGTCATTAATCTTACAATTTCACCAAAAGTTAAATTATCCTCAATTACTAAAACCACTCCTATTTCTTTTCTTTCTATTTCTCTATAAATAATCGGTTCTAATTTGCTTATTAAGTCATAAATTACCCTTGCAGTGCCATTTCCTTTTCTTAAATAATCAAAAAGTATATAAGAAGCTCTTTTTCTCTCGTTTATTATTCTGGTGCGAATTTCTTCTATGTTTATACCCTCTACTTTGCCTTCTCTTAAAATCTCATCTAATCGTTTTAATTCTTCATCTACATCTTTTGTATTTCTTAAAATATAACTAGAAATAATTTTTTCCATTATTCGGATTCTAGCTACATTGATCTCTATTGCCATCTCTTTTATTTTTGTAATAGAAGAGCTTTGTGCTGCTATATATTCTTCCATAAATGCTTTCCTTACTGCTAATAGCGCAGAGAGTTTTTGATTCCTTATATAATCTTCTGTTTTGCTAAGAGCTCTTTCTATAACGCCTTTAATACCAACCAAAATCTCTCTACCCTTTTCTATGCCATAGCCTATTGATCCCAATCGTTCTATTCTTTTATCTATCTCTTCTAAAACTTCTTTTACGGCTTCTGTAAATCTTCTTATCTCAGTATCTGGGTCTTCTGTATGTAAATCTATAAATAACTCAATTATCTTTTCCTTTATTTTATGCCAATCTGTATCAGAAAAATATTTAATCAAATTCTCAACTACATAAAGCAATGCAAATTCTAAATTCACCCGCTCTTTCTGAATTATCTTTTTAGCTGCAGAAACAATCTGGATTAAAACTTGATAATCAGGCATATCTTCTTTTAGCATTAGATTAGATAATTCTCTAAGCGCTTCTATTTCTCTATCCACATCTTCTAAACTCAAATCTTCCTTTACAACCACACTAAAATTTTCTAAAATTTTTACTAAATTCACTTCACCTTTAGCTAAACCTTGTTTATTTCCGATACCATTTAATATATAAGTAATCTCACTCTCTATTCTTTTAGCACTTAATTCAGGGAGTTTAGTTTCATAAAGTAGATTATCGCTCAACCTCTGTGCTATTTGATGAGACAACCCAGCTACCTTTAATCTTTCCTGTAAAATTATCCTTAGCCAGCTAGTATTTTCATCTATTATCTTTTTCTGTTGCTCTAAATAATCTTTTTCTACATAAAGTATATATTCCCTACCCTCTTCTCTTAAAATCGCACCAAAGCTATTAGATGTTTTAACAATTACTCTAATTTTATCTACCCTCGGTGGAACTTTATTTAAAAATCCTATATGAGAAAGAATGTTTATATAAAATTGAACTTTTTCTAAAATATTAGCAAAATCAGAAACATCAAGTTCTTGCCAATTATTTTCTTTAAAGTCATCTAAAACTATAGAAGAAGACGCACGATTGTAGTTAGAGCTTAACAGTAACTCTATTTGCATACGTAAAATTTCTTCTTCATCTATTATCTGGGGATTTTGCTGATGTAAAAATTCATGCTGATGGATAAAAGAGATTAAACCGTCTATTTCTGGATCGTTGGAAAATTGTTGGGTGAGAATTTCTCTAATTTTTGCGCTATCTAGATTAAAAATTATTTTACCAGAATTAAAGTCAAAATAAGCTACAAATGGCGGTCCGGTAAGCTTACCTGAATCCACTAAATAACTCTCTAAAATATCTAACATTTCAGCAAATCTAAATAACTTGACTGCCTCTTGAGAATATATAGTTTCGATACTTTTAGCAAAATTTCTGACTGTTGCAGCAGTAATTGCGCGCATATTAGCGTCACCCTTTGAGTCTTCAGGAAAACTTCTGTGCTGCCAAGGTAGTTCATCAACCCTAATGGCATCAAAAGCTTGAAGAAGTAGATGTTCTATAGCATCGGCTAACTTATATGACTCAACAGCTAATTTAGACTCACCTAATTCTGATCTTAAAATAATAGATGAAGAACTCTTTTTATCTTTGATCTCTTTATTTTCAATCTCTTTTAAAACAGAATTTATCTCTTCTAAAAATGCCTTGCTCGCTTTTATATTTCTCTCTCCAAAATTATAAAAATCATTGTACTTAGTGGCGATTGCTGTAATGCGCTCCCATACATTTTTACCAAGTATTTTCTCAATTTCTGAAACATCGCCTCTCAAATAGGCTTTTATAAAAATATCTTCTGCAAGTTCCTTGCTATGCGTAAATTGGTCTAACGTAGCTATAATATTATGTATAGCCATTTGTTCGTTAGGATACTCTTCTGGTATAACCACACTTATTTTTTCCTTACGACAATAATCTCCTACCAATTTTAATGTAAGGTATGCTGTCATACCCTCCTCTAATCTCTGGTACGGTGAAAAACCCTTAGAATAATAATGCAATAATTCATGAAGTATATCAATAAACAAATAAGACCTTAACTCTTCTTCTGAAATAAGAAATACAATTACACCGCGCAATTCACTACATAAGCCTATAGTTCTTTTAAATTTTTCTCCCGCTATCTCTTTTGGAATAAAGAAAATAAAAGGTTCTTTATCTACATTGTAAGATGAACCGTATTTCATAATGAATTCTTTCACTATCTTTTTAGCAGTAGTTATTTCGTTAAGTAAATCTTCTGTAGATGGAATTTGATGAAGTTGTAACCAACGTATGAAATCTTTTGTATTACAAACAATACATGCTATTTCAAAAGGCATCTTAAGAAGCTCTCCATCACTATACTCTCTATCTTCTGAAGCTTTCTGAAGAGACGGTGATGTGGTTTGATTAGTGACTACTTCAGAAATTACCTTTATTATAAAATCATATTCTTTTGTTTTAGAATTCCATTCCCATCTAATCCTAAACCTCCCATCAGGAGTAATAAGTATAATGATATTTTCTTTTATCAAATATATACCAAATCCTTCACCGTATTTTATCCTAAACTCTCTTCCCTCTGCAGGACTCTGGTAATATAAAATTTCTGTCTCTTTATTTAGTGTGCCTTTATAATAAATATATGTTGTTCCACCATCTCTATATTTTGAAGCCTTCAAATTCTTCAAAAGTTTATCTACAACAGCATCCCCTGTATCAGTAGGGCTTTTTTGGGCTTCAAGATAGAGTAGGTATAGTATATTTGCAGCCTTGCCTGCTTTCTCATAAGTGTTTACCATATAATTGCTCTTAATACCATCTATCTTTTCCTTCGCTTCTTTATCGTTCAGTTCTGAAGCTTTCTCAAAATACTCTAAAGCTCTATCAAAAATTTCTTTATTTTGAAAACTTATTCCTATATTAAAATAAACATCTCTCCTGTCTTCTAAAGAAAGTAGGTGGCCTTTCTCTTTTAACTCGTCTAAAGCTGTCGTAAAATCACCCTTCTGGGCATAGGCAGAGATAATTCCTTTAATTATTTTAGAATGAGATGCATATTTAGAATTTCTGTAAAATTTAATTGCCTCATCATATCTGCCCTCTTCTCTTAATTGTTTACCTATTTCATAAATGCGTTCCACATCATTATTATCAGATGCAGTCTCTACATAATCTTGATTATCTGCTAAAGAACGATTATAGGCTGCCGGATAATATGAAGTTAATTGTGATAAGCCTATCATTATTCCGATAAGAATCTTTCTAAACCAAGATATAATATTTGAACTTAAACTAAACGTAACATTAGATTTAGATATTTTGTCAGACGATATAGACGATGAAGATCGTTTTGATTGTGATAAGTAATCCGTTAAATCTTTAACAAATATCTGTAGGTCTTCTGAATTTTTGATCCATCCTTTATGCTTATCAACATTATTATTTTCTTCTACTTTATCAATTTCTCTATTTATATCAGAATCTTTATTATTTTGTTGTAACAAACAATTTGCATAATTTAAAGCTAAAGATAAGACTCTTGTACCTAACTTATTCTCAACAAGTTCAAAAATAAATCTATTAGAGACTTTCTTATCTCCATAATAGCCCACTAACAAAATAAGTAAAGATAGAGCCTCTTGTCTATCATAATATAATTTTTCTTTCATTATTCTTCTCTGCCCTAAATCTACAAAAACAACTCTCTTTTTATTTTCATCTATAATAAAATTCTTTCCGTGGATATCTCTTGGCATAGCGTCTAATTTCTCTAAAAGAGCAAGAAGAATTTCAATTATTCTTTTTCTCTCCTCAAAAGTTAACTTCCCTTCATTTAATAATTGGTATGCTGTTGGACCAGGGATAAATTCCTCTATATACCAGGTCCTATCATCTTTAGAAGTAGACCTATGAACATAAATTAATTTGGGAATAAAATCAAGTTTATCTTCCTCCCGAGATACTAAATCAAGGTACTCTAAATCATCTAACTCCTGCAAAGTTATTCCATCTTTAGATTTCTCCTGCTTTAATGCTGCTAAAACTACTTCTATTTTCTCATTGCTTATTAACTCAAATTCTACCTTAAAGACATCCTTATTGCGACCTTCAAAACTGTAAATACTTATCCTTACATTACCTGTAAATTGTTGGCTAGATAATTTACAACCTGTAGCATAAGATAACTTCTCTACAATTTCATCTAGAGAATGGTTTCCTAAAAACTCTTCCGCAAAATTTTTAGCTGCAATTAACGGCTTAATTAAAAATTCTTCAAAATCCGCAGAAGCATTTTTGGGGGTTGTATAAAAGCTACTATCAACTCTAACGCTCCAAAAAGAATCTGTTGGATCATTCAAAGAAGAACTACTTTTCGCTGTATCAGGGCTCCTTCTTTGTTCTAATTTGTTTGGATTTAAAACAGCCCAAATTTCATGGGCGATTTCTAAAGGTATACTAAATTCTGGAAGGATTATATAGATTTGATTATCT
>JAMWDA010000051.1 GCA_023818995.1 Candidatus Omnitrophota bacterium | reverse complement strand
TTAAGAGATGGCAAATTAGAGGATATACCTTTAGAGGGAATTTTTGTAGAGATAGGACTTATACCCAACTCAGATTTTGCCGTTATTTTGGAGCGTAATAAGGATAAAGAGATAATTGTAGATTGCACAAATAGAACAAATATAGAGGGAATATTTGCTTGTGGTGATGTTACTAATGTTCCGGAAAAACAGATTATCGTTGCCTGTGGAGAAGGGGCAAAAGCTTCTTTATCAGCATTTAGATATCTATATACTAACAATTGGTAAATTTATGAAAAGTTTAAATAGGGATGTAGTTAATTTTTTTGAAAGACAGGGTTTCGTTATTGTGTCCACAATTAATCCTTATGGAAAGATTCATTGTTCTGCTAAAGGAATTGTGGATATAGATGAGAAGGGTTTGATATATATTATTGATCTATATTTGGGTAGAACTTTTAACAATTTGAAGAATAACCCCACAATTAGTATTACTGCTATAGATGAACATTTATTCATAGGGTATACTTTAATAGGTAAAGCAAAAATTGTAGAAGGAGAGAAAATTAATAGCAATATTATTATGAATTGGGAGGAACGCCTAATAAAGAGGATTTCTAAAAGAGTTATAAGAAATATTAAGGATGATAGAAAGAATAATCTTCATCCCGAGTCTCATTTCCCTACACCAAAATATTTAATTGAGATGGAAGTAGAAGATGTAGTTGATCTTACTCCTCGAGATTTAGTCAAATCATTCTCCTAATCAAAAAGTAACTTAGGAAGTGTGCATTGTAATTTCAAAATAATCCACGATTCAATTTCACAAGATACTTCCAAAAATAAAATTTTGATGATTTCTTATCTTTTAATTTGTAGAGGATAAATTTGTCTAAAGAATGAGTGAAAAAAATAAAGTGTTTTTTTTAACAATTTTAATTGCTTTGATAGGATTCACTTCTGTTTTTTCTCAGAGTATTTTTATAAGAGAATTAATGGTGGTTTTTTCTGGCAAGGAAGGGGCAATAGGAATTATCTTGTGTTTTTGGCTTTTCTGGTCATCAGTAGGTAGTATAATTTTAGGGAAATTAGTTGAGAGAGTAGTTAGAATATATAGACTTTTCTTTTTTATTTATCTTACATATATTATCTTTATTTTGGTTGAGTTAATTCTGATTAGAAATATAAGGGTAATCCTAAGACTTAATCCGGGAGAAATTGTTGGACCTATAGAGATGATTTATATTTCTTTCTTTGTTTTAGCACCTTTCTCTTTTACTAATGGTTCACTTTTTATCTTGAGTGGGGAGATTCTATCTAAGTTGTTAGGTAAGAATAGGTTAAGTATGGTTTATTCGATAGATGCTTTAGGAGATATGTTAGGGGGTGTGGCTTTTTCTTTTTTATTTGTTTTTATCCTCTCTTCTTTTCATAACTTATACTTTATGGTTATGTTAAATTTGTTCTTTATTTTAATGTACGTATATTTTTATAGGTTAGGTAAAAGATACTTTTTTTTAACTACTGCCCTTATATTTACTTTTATAATTTTGGGTTTTTTTGTTCTCTCTATAGATAATTTCTTTTTGAATCGTGAATGGAAAGAATTTAATCTAATTGCTAAGAAGATTTCTCCTTACAGTAACATCTATTTAACTAAAAATAGAGATAGTTTTAGTGTATTTGAGAATGGTTTTTTGAGTTTTAACTTTCCTGAACCTCTAAATTCTGAGGAAACAGTTCATTTGACTTTCCTACAAAGTAAAGAGTGTAAGCGTATACTCGTTGTGGGAGAAGGAGTTGGTGGTTTACTTTACGAGATTCTAAAGTATCCTGTGGAGGAGGTTTACTATTTAGAATTGGATCACAATTTAATATCCCTGGTTAAAAATTATTTACCCCCAAAATACAAGGACGCACTCTATAACCCTAAGGTTAAAATTTATAATTTGGAAGCAAGGGTATTTTTGAATTACTATCGGGGAGAAAAATTTGATATAGTTCTTATCAATACACCTCCACCTTATAATGTTTACCTAAACAGATTCTATACTTACGAGTTTTTTAATAAAATTAAAACAATTATAAAAGAAGAGGGAGTTTTTTCCTTCACTTTACCTTATCAAGAGGGTTACCTAAGTAAGGAGTTAAGGAATCTTATTTCCAGTATATACTATACTTTAAATAAAGTTTTCCCTAACATTTTACATATTCCCGGTAGAGAACTTAGATTTATCGCTTCTTTGAGTTCAGCACAACTTACTTACCAGCCTGATATAATTTCTGCTCGTTTAGAAAAATACAATTTATCTACAGAGTTTTTTAACATATTCTATTTAGAGAGTAGATTGTTACCTTGGCATATAAATTATTTAGGAGATGTAATAAAAGAAAATAGTAAGGTAAGATTAAATTACGATTTTTCTCCTATCACTTACTATTATGGGATAACCTTTTTTTCTTCCTTTTTTAAATTTTGGTTAGTAAGAACATTTTATTTTCTAATTCGTATTAAGCCTTATTTTTATTTAATTTTGTTTTTTATAGTATGGATAGTTACCTATGCTTTAAATAAGAGGTCTTTTATTGTTTTATCAGTTTTTAGTATGGGTGGATTTGGTATAGCTTCCCTAATAATATCCATTTTAGGTTTTGAAATAATTTATGGTTACATTTACCATAAAATTGGTTTAATGAGTGCCTTCTTTATGTTAGGGCTTGCTTATGGTTCCAATTACTTTAATAAAAAGAGGTATCTTAGGTTTGATTTTCTCCCCAATTTATACTTTATAGGAGCAATATATTTGTTCTTTTTACCATATTTATTTAAAATATTAGAGAAATTACCCCTTTTATTCTCAGGGTTTAGTTTTATTTTTCCCCTTTTAGGAGGTATTTTAGTAGGATTAAATTTCTCCTGTGTAAATGCTTTAAATATTAGTGAAGGTTTTATTAAAAATATAGGTGTTATCTATGCTTTTGACCTTTTGGGAGGTGGGACTTGGGGAATTTTTTTAAGTTTAATTTTAATTCCCCTCTATGGTTTATTTATAAGTAGTGGTATAATAAGTTTTATATTATTATTAAGTGGAGTATTGATCGTTGATTATTTTAGAATTGTTAATTATGGGTAAGTTAAAATTTATATTTTTTATATTTTTTTGTTTTTTCTTAAGTATTTGCTATTCTCTTGATTACAAAGAAGCTTTATACTGGCAAGTAGAAGAGAATGGTAATGTTAGATGTGCTTTATGCCCAAGAAGGTGTGTTATAGGAAAGGGTGATAGAGGGTTTTGTGGAGTAAGGATAAATCGTGAGGGTAAATTGTATACTTTAGCTTATAATAATCCTGTAGCTATAGCTGTTGACCCTATAGAGAAGAAACCTTTCTTCCATGTGTTACCGGGGACAGGAGCTTTTTCTTTAGCTATTGCTGGTTGTAATATGAGGTGCCTTTTCTGTCAAAATTGGCATATCTCTCAAGCAAAGCCCGATGAGACAATAAATTATACTCTTTCTTCGGCTGATATTGTAAGAATGGCAAAGAAATATAATTGCCCATCAGTAGTATTCACTTATACCGAACCAACTGTATTTTATGAGTATATGCTTGAGACTGCTAAATTAGCTAAGCAGGAAGGGTTATTAGTGGGTATGCATAGTTGCGGGTATATAAACGAGGAACCACTTGGTGAGTTACTAATGTATATGGATTTTATTAATGTTGATTTAAAGAGTTTTTCTCCAGATTTCTATAGAGAAATGAGTAACGGAGCAGATTTAAATAGTGTACTAATCACATTAAAAAAAATAAAGGAGGCAAATGTTCACTTAGAGATTACCAATTTAGTCATTCCTACCAAAAATGATTCTGCCCAAGAGGTGAAAAAATTGTGTTTATGGATAAGAGACAATTTAGGTATAGATACACCTGTTCATTTTTCTCGTTTTTTCCCTCATTATAGGTTAAATAACTTACCACCCACGCCTGTAAGTACTCTAAAAGATATTTATAATATAGCTAAACAGGTAGGGTTGAGATTCGTTTATATCGGTAATGTCCCTGGAATAGAAGAGGAATCTACCTACTGCCCTAAATGTAATAATTTACTGATAAAGCGTGTAGGTTATTCTATTTTAGAGAACAATATTAGAGATGGTAAATGTAAGTTTTGTGGAGAAGCTATACCGGGTATATGGGAGTAAAAGAAGGAGAGTAAGTTTTGAATAATAGTAAAATAAATATTATAGGTGATATAGTGAGTGATTTTTTAGAACGCACCTTAGGGTTACGGTTCGATATTTGTAGGTGTGAGTTGTGTAAGAAGAAAATGTTAGATATTGTTTTAGATAAATTTCCTCCCTATTTATGGGAAGGTTCTAAGGAAGATAGTGAGTATCAAAAAAAATTTTTTTCCCTCACTAACCAGTACATTAAAAATATTATGTTAGAGATATATAAAGCAGTGGATTATGTAAGTAATCACCCCCCTCATAATTTAGAAGATGATAGAGAAAAGAGTTTTAATCAACTCTTAGAGAAGATATATCAAGATAGAGGAGTAGATTTCAGCCAATACCACCGCAATATTTTGAAGAGGAGGATAGCTCTAAGAATGCAGGTTAACGGAATAGATTCTTATACGGATTATTTAAAACTATTAATTAACTATCCTGAGGAGTACGATAAGTTGTTTGAAGTTTTAACTATAAACGTCTCCGAATTTTTTCGTGATTTGGACAACTGGGCAGTTATAAATAGTTTGCTTAAGGATTTATCAGAGAAAGCAAGATTAGAGAAGAGGAGGTTAAAAGTATGGAGTGCAGGTTGTGCTTATGGTGAGGAACCCTACTCTATCGCTATACTGGCAAAAGAGCTAAATTTAGCTGAGGTGATAGAGATAATCGCTACCGATGTAGATAAGAGTAGTCTTGAAGTGGCAAGAAGAGGAGAGTTCGATACCTATAGAATTAAGAATATTTCCAAAGAATTGCTAAAAAAATACTTTGATTCTAAAGGAGATGGGAAATATCAGTTAAAGGATAATATTAAAATTATGGTAGAGTTCAAATATCACAATCTTATAGGTGATCCTTATCCCAAAGATATGGATATCATTTTTTGTAGAAATGTTTTTATATATTTCACTAAACCTTTACAGGAGCAAATTCTTAATAGGTTTTATTATTCTCTAAGGGATGAGGGATATTTAGTGATTGGGAAAAGCGAGGTCATTCTTACTGAGGCAAAGTTGATTTTTGAAGAAGTGAGTATAGAGAATAGATTGTATAGGAAGAAGATATAATAAAATTTTAAGAATCATTATGTTAACGGATAAGTTAAAAAAGACCCCTTTGTATAACAATCATATTAATAGCAATGCTAAGATGGTAGAATTTTTTAACTGGCTACTTCCCTTAGAATTTTCCGGGATACTAAAAGAAGCAAAAGCTTGCCGTAGTAACTGTCTTATGTTTGATATTTCCCATATGGGGCAAATAATAGTAAGAGGAGATAATAGTGAAGCGTTTCTTCAAGAATTAACCGCTAATGATGTTTCTTCCATTAAACCCAAGGGTTTACAATACAATCTATTCATTAACTCGCAAGGAAATATTATAGATGATTTTGTTCTTTATCGCCTAAGGAATGGTTTTTTATGTATCGTTAATGCCTGCAATAAATATAAAGTTTTGGATTGGCTTAATAAGAATAAATTTAAGGATTTAGAGATAGTAGATGAAACTGAGAATAATGCTTTTATTTCTCTTCAGGGACCTAATTCTCAATCTCTTTTGGAGAATATATTAGGAGTGGTTTTAAATGATTTAGGTTATATGAATTTTTTAGATTTAGATTTAGGAGGAGTTAAGCTTACTATTTCTCGTAGTGGATACACTGGCGAGGATGGTTTTGAGATAATTTGTCCAAGATATTACGCATCTAATTTGTGGGGAAAAATTAAGGAAGGGAAAGGAAAAGTTATCCCCGATTTAGGAGGTTTAGGGGCAAGAGACATTTTAAGAATAGAGGCTGGCTATCCTTTATACGGTAACGATATAGACGAAACAACTAATCCTATTGAAGCTTCCCTTAAGTGGGTGGTAAAATATGAATCTAAAGATTTCTTAGGTAAAGAAAAAATATTAGAGATAATTCGTAAGGGGATAGAGAGGAGACGGGTGGGCTTTATTATGGAAGATAGAGGAGTGGCAAGAAAAGATTACTTAATTTATTCTACCAGAGGTTCACTTATCGGTAAAGTTACCAGTGGAACGTATTCGCCTAACTTAGATAGATTTATTGGTATGGGTTACGTAGATATAAATTTTTCTTATGAGAATACTCCTATTCTTGTAGATATAAGAGGCAAATCGTTTCGTGCTTTCGTTCGTCGTTATCCCTTTATAAAGGTGAGAGTTAAATCTTAGGAGGTGAATTTATGGATAATCTTCTATTTTCTAAAACTCACGAATGGGTAAAAATAGATAACGATATAGGTTGGGTAGGTGTTTCTAATTATGCTCAGAGTGAGTTAGGTGATATCGTGTATGTGGAGTTACCAAAGGTAGGTGATGAGTTCACTCAATTTTCAAAATTTGCTACTTTAGAATCTACCAAAGCAGTGGCAGAAGTTTATCTTCCTCTAAGTGGCACGATATTAGAAATTAATAAGGAATTAGTTAATAATCCTCAGTGGATAAATGAAAGCCCTTACGAGAAAGGCTGGTTAGTTAAGATTAAGATAAAAGACTTTAAAGATAAAGATAATCTTTTAAATGAAGATTCTTATAGGGAATTTATAGAAAAAGAAAAGGAAAATATTTGATATGCCTTATATATTGAATACGAATTTACAAACAGAAGAGATGTTAAGGGAGTTGGGTTTATCTTCGTGTGAGGAACTTTTCCATCATTTACCTTCCCAGATAAAAATTAAAGAGAACTTGAACTTACCTCGTGGTTTAAGCGAGCATTCTCTAAGGGAGGTTATGGAAGATATTGGTAGTAAAAATAGCACGATAGATGAATTTAATTCTTTTTTAGGTGCTGGTATATACGACCACTATATTCCCAGTGCTCTTGAACATATTGTTTCTCGTTGCGAATTCTACACTTCTTATACTCCTTATCAAGCAGAGTGTTCGCAGGGAGTTTTACAGGCACTTTATGAGTATCAGACTTATATTTGTTTACTTACGGGTATGGATGTTACCAATGCTTCTTTATACGATGGCGCTTCTGCTTTAGGAGAGGCAGTGCTTATGAGTTTAAGATTAAAGAATAATAGGAATAAGGTATTAGTTTCTCATAGTGTTCATCCTGAATATAGAAGGGTATTGGCTACATATATGGGAGGGGGAGATTTTTCTCTTCAAATAGTCCCTTTTACATCTCAAGGGTTTATTGATTTAGAGTTTTTAGAAAATAATTTAGATGAGAACTCTTCTTGTTTTGTTTTGCAGAGTCCTAACTTTTTGGGTCTCATTGAGGATTTAGATAAGGTAAGGGCTATTTTAAAAGATAAAGGTGTATTATTTATCTTGGTAACTAATCCTTTATCTTTACCGATGCTAAAAGAACCATATAAATTAGGAGTAGATATTGTTTGTGGAGATGGGCAAGTTTTGGGAGGTAATTTGAATTTGGGAGGACCAACTTTAGGTTTTTTAGCTACTAAGTCTGAATATTTACGACAGTTGCCGGGTAGGATAGTAGGTAGGACAATAGATATCTTAGGTAACGGTTGTTTCTGTCTTACCTTACAGACGAGAGAACAGCATATAAAGAGGGAGAAGGCAACGAGTAACATATGTTCTAATCAATCGTTGAATGCGATTGGTGCAGCTATATACTTATCTCTTTTAGGTAAGGATGGCTTAAAGAAGGTTTGGTTATATTCTTTTAATCTCGCCCATTATCTTTACAATAGGTTAAAAGAGTTAGAATTAGTTTCTTTACCTTTTGGGGAAAGATTTTTTAACGAGTTCGTCTGGCATATAGAGGGTGCTAATAAGTTTCTAAATAGATTAGCTAAGAGAAAGATTCTTGCAGGTTTATCTATAGGTAATTATTATCCCCAACTTAAAAACTGTATACTCAGTGCCTGCACGGAGAAAAAGAAAGCCTCTGATATAGATGAATTGATAGATAATATAAAAAAATTATTTTAAATTCTTATGGATAAAAGATTGATTTTTGAGAAATCTGAGGATGGTAGAGAGAATAAATTAGTTAATCCTCCTGATATACCATTGATTCCTCCTGAAAGTATTATCCCCAAAGAACTTCTAAGAGAAGATTTACCTTTACCTTCATTAGGAGAGTTAGATGTGGTGAGGCATTACACCAATCTTAGTAGACTTAATTTTAGCGTAGATACAAATTTCTACCCTTTGGGTTCTTGTACGATGAAGTACAATCCTAAAGTAAATGAGGATATAGCTAAGCTTAAAAGTTTTACTCATCTCCACCCCTATCAACCTGAAAATTATATTCAGGGTGCGCTTAAGGTACTCTACGAATTAGAAAAGTTTTTGTGTCTTTTAACGGGTATGGCAAGATTTAGTTTTCAGCCACCAGCAGGAGCTAGTGGAGAGTTCACGGGAATGATGATTATAAAAGCTTACCATAAGCTTCGTAAAGAGAAAAGATATAAAGTTATTATACCCGATTCCTCTCACGGCACTAACCCTGCAACAGCGAGTATGTGTGGGTATAAGACTGTTGTTGTTCCTAGCACTAAGGAAGGTTTGGTGGACATAGATAATTTAAGAAAATTGGTAGATGAAGAAACATCAGCTATGATGCTTACTAATCCCAATACCTTAGGGTTATTTGAGGAAAGGATACTTGATATAAGTGAAATAGTTCATAGTAAAGGAGCATTGTTATACTACGATGGAGCTAACTTTAATGCTCTTTTAGGTATTACCAAACCTTCTCTTATGGGGTTTGATGTAATTCATCTTAACCTACATAAAACATTTTCTACCCCACATGGTAGTGGTGGTCCGGGGGCAGCTGGTGTGGGAGTAAAAGATGAATTAAAGGAATTTTTACCTGTCCCTTTAGTGGATACTAAGAACGGGCGTTATTACTTCAATTATAAACTTAAAAATTCTATAGGTAAAGTAAAAGCATTTTATGGAAATTTTACCGTTTTAGTTAGAGCTTGCGCTTATATCTTGCGTTTAGGAGAGGAAGGTTTAAAAAGAGTAGCTCAACATTCAGTTTTAAATGCTAACTATTTACGAGAGAAACTAAAAGATACTTATAAATTAGCTTCTTCCAATAGATGTATGCACGAAGTGGTTTTATCTTGCGTATGGCAAAAAGAGAAAGGAGTAAAAGCAGTGGATATAGCTAAGCGACTCATAGATTTTGGTATACATCCTCCTACGATGTATTTCCCTTTAATTGTTAAAGAAGCTTTGATGATTGAGCCTACAGAGACAGAGAGTAAATCCACACTTGATTATTTCATACAGATTATGAAACAGATTAACGATGAGGTAAACTCTTCCCCTGATAATTTCAAGAATTATCCTCTTACTACACCTGTTAGAAGAGTAGACGAAACGTATGCCGCTCGTTTCCCTGATATAAGATGGAAAAAATCTGGCGTATAATTATTGATGGCTATAATGATGGTTTAGTTAATATGGCAAGAGATGAGGTTTTACTCTTTTGTTATCCCAAGTTGAAAGTCCCTACCTTAAGAATATATTCTTGGCTTAAACCGTTTGTCTCTTTAGGGTATTTTCAGAAGATAGAAGATACGATTAATTTAGAAGAGTGTTTAAAAAAAAATATAGGTTTTGTCCATAGAATAACTGGTGGTTCGGCGATAGTTCATTATAAAGAACTTACCTATAGCCTTATCTGTGAATTGGATGATTTGAATTTACCAATAGAGGTGAAGA
>JAMWDA010000050.1 GCA_023818995.1 Candidatus Omnitrophota bacterium | reverse complement strand
TAATATCCGCAATTACTTTACATCTCAGTGCAAATTTAATAAATGATTATTACGATTCAAAAAGCGGATGCGACTGGCAAGATAAAAAATTTTATAAATTTTTCGGTGGTTCAAAATTAATACAGGAGAAAATATTAGAAGAAAGTTTTTATTTAAGAACATCTATTATTTTTTTAACAATATCTTTTATCTCTATGATGTCTATTTATTTTTATATTAAAAGTTATTTTCTTATATTGATCTATATTTTAGTTATAATTCTTAGCTGGCAATACTCCCAGGGACCACTGAAACTATCATATCGTTGTTGGGGGGAAATAACTATTTTCTTTCTCTTCGGTCCAATTTTGGTAATGGGTGGTTATTTCATCCAAAGCAAAATATTTCCCCATATGAAAAGTTTTTTGTTATCTCTACCCTTTGGATTATTAACTCTCTCTATCCTTTTTGTTAACGAATTAGCAGATTATCCCGATGATATAAAAGTTAATAAAAATACTTTGGTAAATTTAATAAAAGATAAGTTTGCCTTTATATTTTATTTTTTTATTATGCTTGTTACTCTATTATTCATAGTTTTATCTATATTTTTAGGTTACCTTAAAATTTATGCTCTCTTATCTTTTGTCTCTATTTTTCTAATATACAGAGCGGGCAAAATAATTAAAAATTTCTATAATGATAAAGATAAACTAATTTTATCTTCAAAGATTACCATTTTCCTCCACAATTTTATAAGTATTATATTAATTCTTAGTATAAGATAAAGATATGCTATCAGATAAAAAAGAAGTGGTAATAATTGGGGCTGGTTTTGCTGGTTTAACTTTAGCTCAGAGAATTTTTAAGTATAAAAAAATATTAGAAGTAACCGTAATAGATAAGAAAGAAAATATGGAGTTTTTACCACTCTTACCAGATTGTATAGGAAGAGAAATAAATCCTGACAACTTAGCAACGAACATAAAAGCTTTAAGCAAGCTCTTAAATTTTAAATTTATAAACGAATCCGTTATAGAATTGAATATAAAGAATAATTTAATTGTTACAACAAATAATGTTATAAAATATGATTATCTAATCGTTGCTTCCGGTTCAGAACCTAATTTTTATGGTAATAACGAATTAAAAAAATTAGTTTATACTATAAATAACATAAAAGATATAAAAACGATAAAGGAAAAATTGAAAGAAAATTTCAAAAATGTTGTTATTATAGGAGCCGGCTATACAGGGATTGAAATTGCCACTAATATAAAAATATATCTAAATAAATACAATAAAGAGGCCAAGGTTATATTAATAGAAAAAGGTGATACTATACTACCTGCCTTGCCTACATGGATTAAAAAATATGTAGAAAAAAAATTGAAAGATATGGATATATTGATTTATACAAATTCCCAGATAAAAAGATTAGATAAAAACTTAATAGAAATTAATCCCAGTCATTTATTTGATAACGCTTTGATTATATGGTCTGCCGGGGTAAAAACAGCTTCCTTTATAGACAATCTTAATTTAGAAAAAAATAATCAGGGAAGAATAAAAGTAAATAGATTCCTCCAGATAAACAACAATTCTTTTGCTATAGGAGATGCCGCTTTATTTATACATAAAGATGTATCTTTAAGGATGGCGGTACAATTTGCAATTAGTCAAGCTAATTGTGTAGCCTATAATATAATAAGTTTAATAAAAAATAAAAAATTAAAAAAATTTATACCTCACGATTTAGGTTATATAATACCGATGGCAAATAACTTCTCCTGTGGTATAATCTTAGGAGTTAAGGTAAAGGGCATTATACCAACGATTATGCATTTTATAATGTGTATATATAGAACTAACGGCATAAAAAATAAAATTTGCATAATACAATCTTTATTTAAAAAATATGCCTAAGAAAATAGCAATAATTGGTGCGGGTGTAGGAGGATTATCCACAGCTGTAAGACTTGCTTACAATGGTTATAACGTAGAGGTATTAGAAAAACTTTCTCAATGTGGCGGAAGAAACAATCTCCTTGAAGATAAAGAATTTAAGTTTGATATGGGGCCGTCTTTCGTTCTTATGCCTGATTTCTTTTATGAAATTTTTAACTATTGTCATAAAAATATAAATGACTACTTGGATTTGAAAATTATAGACCCCAGTTATATAATTTTTTATCCTGATGGGAGGAAATTAACCGTTTATAAAGATACAGAAAAGACAAAAGATGAATTAGAAAAATTTGAAAAAAATGCTGCTATTAAATTCGAAGGTTTTATAAAAGAAACTACTCGTTTGTACAATACTATCAAGCCTCTCTTATATAATTGTTTTTCAAAAAAAGACATCTTAAATCCTACTTACTGGCCTCTATTAGGTAAGATAAGAGTTTTGGATTCCTACTGGAAATTAGCAAAAAAATTTTTTAAAAGTGAAGAGCTATGTTATGCTTTTACTTTCGAAGCTATGTTTATGGGAGTATCACCATTTGATGCCCCTGCTTTATATAGTATTATAAGCTATACTGATCATATACAAAAAATATTTCATCCTATGGGGGGTATGTATACTATACCAAAAGCTTTAGAGAATATAGCTAAAGAATTCAAAGTTAAGTTTATCTTCAATACAGAGGTAAAAAATATAGCAAAAAGAAATAATGAAATTATCTTAGAGACTAATAACTGGCAAGAAAGATTTGATAGATTAATAATAAACGCTGATTACGCTTACAGCCAGGAAACACTTCTTAGAAGAAATCTACCCAACTATAAATACTCTTGTTCAGTATATCTTTTATATTTAGGATTAAAAGAAAAAATAGAAGGATTCGCCCACCACAATTTATTTTTTTCTTCAAACTTAAGAGAGAACTTAAATGATATTTTTAATAAAAAAGAAACTCCCTCTGACCCTTCTTTCTACGTCCATGTTCCTACAGTTACTGATTCTTCCTTAGCTCCCAAGGGCAAAGATATTTTATATATACTTATACCGGTAGCAAATTTAGAAAAAAATCCTCATAGTTTCTATGAAAAGGAATATTACCTTCGCAAACTAGTATTTGAAAAAATAAGTCTTATTATTGGTAAAAACTTAGAAAACCTAATTGAAGTAGAACATCGTTTCTATCCTAACGATTTTATTAAACGCTACAATATAAAATATGGGGCAACATTTGGACTATCTCATAACCTTACTCAAAGTGCCTTTTTTAGGCCAGCTAATTTTGACCGTAAAATTAAAAATATTTACTATGTAGGAGCAAGTACACAACCCGGAGGGGGACTACCTCCCGTAATTGCGAGTTCTAAAATTGTAACGGATTTAATTCTAAAATCTCAAAATTAAAACTTATCAAAGATATTAATTACATCCTTTATAACTTCCATAGGAGTAGAAGCACCGGCTGTAATACCTATAGAGTTAATACTTTTAAACCATTTATTTCTTATCTCTTTTTTATCCTCTATCCAATAACTTTTTCTATTTATCGATTTGGCAATCTGATATAACCTTTTGGTATTGGCGCTTGTTTTCGATCCAATTACAATAATTAAATCGTTTTCTTTAGCCAATTTTTTAATCTCAATTTGTTTCTGTTGCGTAGGTTTACATATGGTGTTAAAAAATCTTATATCTTTTATATACCTTTTCAAAATCTTAAATATCTTTTTTACTCCTTCTAAATCCTGTGTTGATTGCACAACTACTGAGCAAGGCTTATTTTTTAATTTTTCTAATTCAAAAATAAATTTTTTATTTGGTTCAATAACGTAAGATTTATATTTCAATTGTCCTAATATTCCCAATACTTCGTCATGATTTTTATCGCCCACTATTATTATTTTTCTATTATTAGCCTCCTCTCGTTGAGCGATCCTATGTATCTCTTTAACCATCGGGCAAGTAGCATCTATAACTTTATAACCTAAATTGTTTGCTCTATCTATTTTCTTCTTAGACTCTCCGTGTGCTCGCACTAAAAATATTTTACCTTTACCACTACCTAATTTTTTTATTTTTTTTATACCTAATTGTTTTAACCTTTCAATTACAATTTCATTATGGACTATATCTCCTGACATATAAACATTTCTATAATTTTTAGCAGTCATCTCCGCTATCTGGATGGCACGCTTTACCCCAAAACAAAATCCCGCACTTTTTGCTAAAATTATTTTCATCCTCTTCTTAAAATAATCTTAAACGACTTGTATAACTTTTTACCAAACCCTAAATAAATGCGTTTAGAGAAAACATCGTAATCATTATTTTCTATCTCATCTAATATAGATGAATATAAACTGGACATAATCTTTCCTACCAAGCGTGATTTTTTATCGTTTATAAACATTATACCTTTATTTGCTCTCTGATAATATAACCGCGCACGCTCTATTTGAAATTTCATTAAATTTCTAAAATTTTCATCTAAGTTCTCTTCTTCTATATCCCTTTCTGTAATAGAAAATTTTCTTAGCTCATCCTGAGGTAAGTAAATTCTGCCTCTTAAGAAATCTTCTTTTATATCTCTTAATATATTGGTAAGTTGCATAGCGATACCTAAATTCACTGCCTCCTCTTTCGCTCGCTCGTCACTATAGCCAAATATATGTAACATAATTAATCCCACTACTCCTGCCACTTTATAACAGTAATCGTATAAATCATCAAAATTGTTGTATCTATTTTTTACTAAATCTAAACACATACCATTAATAAGCTCATCAAAATATAGTTTAGGTATACTGTATTTATCTACTGTCTCTTTAAACTCTGTTAATATAGGGTTATCTATTGTTTTACCACTATAGGTATCCGCTAAAATAATTTTTAAATTTTCTAATTTTCCCTCAGAAGAGTTCATATTTATATCTATGTAATCTACTGCCTCATCAAGCAATCTACAGAATGCATATACACTGTAACTAGCTTTCTTTTTTTCTCTATCTAAAAATATAGAAGCAAAATAAAATGACGTAGCATATTTTTTAGTTATTTCTTTTGATGAATGTATGGCTTCCTCCTTTTTAAGTAAAATTTATACAATCTCCGAGGATATAGATTTATCTCTACTAAGGATATAGATTTATCTCTACTAAAACACGGGCACCCCTTATTCTTAAGAATCTTAATCTGTTTTTCTATAGAATCTATATGCTGAATCTGATGGGCGCTACCGGTGGCTAATTTGATAGGGAGAGTACTCTTATGGTTATAACCTCTTTTTTTAAATTCCTTAACAAGATTTTCATGCCTTAAAAATAATGCCTTTAATTTACCTTTCCAACGCAAAGTCTCAGGATGACGAGAATATCCTTTTTTATTCTTAGTAATAATTGACCAAATAGCATGTAGCTCGCGATGTTCACCTAAAAGGTGTTTTCGGCATAAATTTTGAGGTTCTATATCCCATATCCTCATCCTAATCGTTACTAAAGTGGTAATTTTACATTTCTATACCAAATACTTTTCTAACTAAAATACCAATAAAAAAGTTAATAAGCGCTATCCCTAAACTTATACCAGCCATTTCCAAAAATCTTTTACGAAAAGATAATTCCTTAGCAATGGATATATAAAAGGTAAAGAGAAAAATAATTAAAATAGCATTAAAAATCACAAATAATAAGGAGATAAATATATTTTTAAATATAAAATAGGGAGTAATTAAAATAATAACTGTTCCCATATAAGCAAATCCTGTATAAACGCTCGCCTTGAAAGGGCTTTTACATATATCTTCTTGTTTAGTAGAAAGATATTCGGAAGCAGACATAGACATAGAAGCTGCTATACCTGTAATTAAACCCACAATACCTACTAACTTAGTATTCTGTAGAGCTAAACTAAATCCCACCAACGCACCGGTTAATTCTACTAAAGCATCATTTAAACCTAAAACCATAGAGCTTACATATTTTAACCGCTCTTCATCTAATAAGGATATTAACTGCTGTTCATGTCTATCTTCTTCTCTAATTATATACTCAATTTGGGGAGAAATTTCTTTTAAGGTTTCATAGGTCTTCTGTGCTTTACCTTCCCCTTTCTCCATAAGTTTTATACCAAAAGTAATACCTAATATACGGTTAATGAGAACAAAAATGAAAATCTTTAATCTATCAGGAGATACATCTTTTTGCGTTAAAGTCTTCCAGAAATCGTAATGAGCTTTCTCTTCGTTAGAGATTTTAATTAACACCTCTTTATTTTTAACTTCTTTAATAATTGAACTTAAATTCTTATAAATTATATGCTCGGTAATTTCGTTTCTCTGTATTCCCAGAATTTTTTCTTTTATATCTTTAGCCAACATATCTACCCCCAAAATCAATAAAAATTCGCGCCCGGCGTGAATCGAACACGCAACCCTCTGCTTAGAAGGCAGATGCTCTATCCTATTGAGCTACGGGCGCAAAATTTACTTTAAAATATACACCTTCTATAATTTATTGTCAACATCTTAAAAAAATGGATAGTTAAAGATATTACTGTTTTATATAAATATACTCTATCTCAGAAAATGCTCCTCCGTAGACGGTAGGATAAAGATTACCGAATTTATCTCGCACAGCATATAGAGAGTATCCTAAAACTGTATAGATAAACGGCAAATTATCGGAAACTATGTATTGCCAACGAGCAAACAAGTGTTTCCGTTCTCCTTCATCCAATGTCCTACCTGCTAAATTGAAAATATCCTCTATTTCTTTTTCATAATCATCAAGTGCTGTTTTAGTAGGATTCCATGCATGAAGATCGCCTTTGTATGACCAAACATTCTTGCCAAAATATGGTTCTATACCACCGGTAAGTCCAATTAAAATCATCTCCCAATCAAAAGTAGCAGTCAACTTTGTAACAAGATTATTAAAATCTAAAGGCAAGAGATGTATCTTCATCCCAATACTTTCTAAATCTTTTTTTATCAAAGTAGCAATAGTTACTCTCTCTGGATTATCCGCATTTGTAAAAAAGGTAATTTCTAATTTGAAACCATCTTCGTCCTCCAATACCCCATCTTCATCCCTATCTTTAAATCCTATATCTTTTAATAACTCCTTAGATTTTTGTGGATTGTAGGGGTATTTAATTACATTATCGTTATAAAAAATAAAATTTGCTGGACTCTCGGGAGAAAATTGGGGCACTCCTAAACCATTAAGAACTACTTCAACTATCTTATCTCTATTAATAGCAAAAGCTATTGCTTTCCTAAACTGTTTATTACGGAACCAATTAAGTTTATATGGTTTAACGTAGGGTTTGCGGGTATGAGGATTATATTGAGGGTTCTGATTCAAAACTACAAAATTTGAACCGAAAGATGTTCCTGCATTGTAAATGGTAAAACTATCCTTTTTTTGTCTGGGACTCAAAATTGCTAAATCGTTAGGTCTTAGAGAACAGTAATCTAGTTCTCCCTCAAGAAATTTTAAAAGTATAGTATCTGGGTTAGGTAAAATTACAAAAATAATCTCATCAAGGTAAGGAAGTCTATTCCCACAATTATCTTTCTTCCAATAGTATGGGTTTCTTTCCAATACCACTCTCTCTCCAGGAAAATATTTCTTTAATCTATATGGTCCTGTCCCTACAATATCCTTAAGAGAAGAATCTAAACCCATAGCAAAAGTGAATTTATCTTCTTCTACTAAACTCAAATATTTATGTTTGGGTAGTATATCTTGAGAGAGTGCTCTTAAAAAAGGAGCAAACGGGCAAGGTAAAATGAACTTTATAGTGTAATCGTCAATTTTTTCTAAAATAATTCTTTTACCTTCTATAGTAAAAATATCTCTGCTACCTGTAGGTATATTGGGATTATAGATAAGCTTATCAAATGTGAAAATAACATCATCTGCTGTAAATTTTTTACCATCGTTCCAATACACATCATCCCTTAAGTAAAATATCCACTCTTTACCATTATCCGTCTGCCAGCTCTTGGCTAAATTGGGAACCATATCTAAAGTTTTAGGATCCACTCTAAGTAATCCTTCAAAAATAAAAGATGTTATCTGGGTAGTAGAGGTTTCTTTTGCCACAATAGGATTAAATGATTTTGGGTCAGTAGTAGTAGCCAAGGTAAGATAACCTCCTTTTTTGCCACACACTAATTGGTAATCTTTTAAAGGTTCTTTCCAAACCTCTCCCCAGAGGGAAAAAGAGGGTAAAAAATAAACAAGAATTAGAAGAATGTATCTAAGATACATTTTTAATTATTTGTCTCTTCTTGAGATGAGGGAGAAGAGCTATTAATTTTATCCTCAGAAATTTTCTCTGTAGGATTAACATCTTGTTTCTCTTGTATCTTCTCTTCTCCAACTTTTTCCAAAAGGGAAGCCCCGTGTTGTTTAGAAAGGTAGGCTAAAGAAAGGCTAGTAAGAAAAAAGATAACTGCTAAAACTACTGTTAAACGAACAAAAAAAGAACTTGTCTTTGTCCCAAAAATAGACTCCACACCTCCCAATGCTTCAATTAAACCACTACTTCTACCACGTTGGATAAGAATTACACCTATTAAGGATATAGTAACGACTATATGAATAAAAAGTACTAAATTGAACATAAAAATGCCTCTTAGTTAATTTATAGAATTTCTCACTATAGATGTAAATGAATCAACCTCTAACGATGCTCCTCCCACCAATGCACCATCTATATCTTCCTCTCTCATAAGCTCTTTTATATTAGATGGCTTTACACTACCACCATAAAGTATACGCAAATTATCCGCACAATCAATAGAAAAATTATCTTTGAGCCATCTACGAATAAAATTCTGCACCTCCTCTGCTTGGTAAGGTAAAGCCGTTTTACCCGTTCCAATTGCCCATACAGGTTCATAGGCGATAACTATTTTTTTCATCTCCTCATAACCCAATTTGTAAAATGCTCCTTTTAACTGTTTTTCAATCACTTCTATGGTTAAATTTTTTTCTCTTTCCTCTAAAGTTTCTCCTACACACACTATAGGAGCTAAATCGTTATTTAGAGCAGACATTATCTTTCTATTCACCCACTCATCACTTTCAAAAAAATATTTTCTCCTTTCCGAATGACCGATAATAACGAACTGGCAACCACAATCTTTAAGCATCTTAGCAGAAACTTCTCCTGTATATGCTCCTTCATCTTCCCAAAATAAATTTTGTGCACCTAATTTTATATTAGTGTCTTTAATAACTTCGTTAACTTTATACAAAGCTGTAAACGGTGGACATAAAACTACATCTACTTCTTTAAAACCAGATATTTCTTTCTTTATCCCTGTGGCTAACCAAACCGCTTCCTCGCTAGTTTTATACATCTTCCAATTACCAGCAATTAAAGGTCTTCTCATAGTTTATCTTTTCTCAGGTATTACAGCTATACCAGGTAACTCCTTACCTTCTAAAAATTCTAAAGAAGCTCCTCCTCCTGTAGAAACATGCGACAACTTATCTACCACCCCAAATTCTTTAGCTGCGCTGGCAGAATCTCCCCCTCCTACGATCGTAATCGCATCTTTTAATTCTCCTAAAAATTTTGCTATTGCTTTTGTTCCTTCAGCATAATGAGGATTTTCAAAAATTCCCACTGGACCATTCCAAAGAATAGTTTTTGCTTCCTTTAACTCCTGTTTAAAAAGATCTACTGTTTTAGGGCCAATATCTACAGCTATTTTTTCTGACGGTATATCCTCTACCACCATTTTAGTTTGTGGTTTATCTATACTATCTACTACGATATGATCGATAGGTAAAACTATCTTAACATTTTTCTTCAAGGCACCAGCAATAATCTCTTTAGCTAAACTTAATTTATCTTCCTCTACTTTTGATTTACCCGTAGGGATACCTTTACTTTTAAGGAAGGTATACGCCATTGCTCCTCCAATGATAATCTTGTCAGCCTTATCAATAAGATTATTTACTACACCTATCTTATCCGATACTTTTGCTCCTCCCAATAAGATAACGTATGGCCTTTGAGGAGAAAGTGCCTGAGATAAAAATTTAATCTCTTTCTCCATCAAAAATCCTATACAGGAAGGTAAAAATTTTGCAATGATTGTGGT
>JAMWDA010000049.1 GCA_023818995.1 Candidatus Omnitrophota bacterium | reverse complement strand
AGATGATAAAGTTTTTGATGGGAAAGTAAATTATGCTCTTATTCACCAGGCGGTAGTAACTTATCTGTCTAATCAGAGAAAAGGATTAGCTTCTACAAAAACAAGAGGTGAGGTTAGGGGAGGAGGAAGAAAACCTTGGCGACAGAAAGGAACAGGTAGAGCAAGAGTTGGTTCAATCAGGTCTCCTCTTTGGCGTAAAGGAGCAATTATTTTTGGTCCTAAGCCTCATAGTTATCGTAAGGAGATGCCCAAAAGGATGAAAGCATTAGCATTAAAAAGCGCTCTCAATGTTAAATTTAATGATAGAGAGATAGTTGTAATAGATGATTTAAATTTAGAAACCTATAAAACTAAAGAGCTATATAAGATGTTAGTTAATTTAGGATTGAGTGAACAGAAAGTTAAAATAGTTACAAAGAGTATGGAAGAAAATTTAAAGAAAGCAGTGAGTAATTTAGAATATTGTGCTTTGGAAAAGGCTTCTACGTTGAATACTTATAAAGCTTTGGATTGTAAGAAGTTATTGTTTACTGTTGATGCTTTAAAATTAGTAGAGGAAAGGATTAAACGATGGTTGAAGTAAAAAGCCCATATTCCCTAATTAAGTTGCCTTTGATAACCGAAAAATCTGCTAAGATGGGTGTTTTTAATAAATATATCTTTGTTGTAGATAGGAAAGCTAATAAGATAGAGATAAAAAAAGCTATAGAGGCTATATATAATGTAAATGTGAGAGAGGTAAATATTATAAATATGAAAGGTAAATCTAAAAGAATTCGTTGGGGTCAAGAAGGTAAAACTTCTTCTTGGAGAAAGGCAATTGTTACCTTAAAAAAAGGTGAAGAAATTAAACTTACTTAAAGATGGGACTAAAGAAATTTAAACCATTAACAGGTGGGTTAAGATTTAAGGTAATTTCGGATTTTTCAGAAATTACTAAGGATAAACCTGAAAAATCCTTAGTTGTCCCTTTGAAAAAATCAGGCGGTAGAAATAATTACGGTTGTATAACCTTAAGGAGAAGAGGCGGAGGCCATAAGAGAAAGTATAGGATTATAGATTTTAAAAGGGATAAATTTGATATAAGTGCAGAAGTAATAGCAATTGAGTATGACCCTAATAGAAGCGCAAGAATAGCTCTCCTTAAATACGAGGATGGAGAAAAAAGATACATTATTTGTCCTGAAGGATTGAAAGTAGGAGATAAGATAATCAGTGCTTCTGATAGGCAAGTGGATATAGTTCCTGGTAATTGTATGAAATTGTCTTATATTCCTTTAGGCACAGTTATTCACAATATTGAACTTAATCCTAAACGGGGGGGATGTCTTGTGCGTAGTGCTGGTAGTTCTGCTCAACTGATGGCTAAAGAAAAAGGTTATGCACAGATAAAGATGCCTTCAGGAGAGATTAGATTAGTTAGATTGGATTGTCGAGCTACCGTTGGTCAGGTGGGTAATATAGAGCATGATTCTGTGATGCATGGTAAGGCGGGTAGAGTTCGTTGGTTAGGAAGAAGACCCAAGGTTAGAGGTGTGGTGATGAATCCTGTTGATCACCCTCATGGTGGTGGTGAGGGTAAATCAGGACAGGGTAATCCGCATCCTGTTACTCCTTGGGGAGAACCTACAAAAGGTGGTAAAACGAGGAAGAGAAAAAAGCATAGCAATAAGTACATAATTGTTAGGAGAAAGAAATAGGGGTTTAAGATGAGTAGGTCAAAAAAGAAGGGTCCTTTCGTAGAAGAAAAATTATTGCAGAAAATTCAAAAAGCTAAAGTATATGGTGATAGAAAGCCAATTAAAACCTGGTCAAGAGCATCTATGATTACGCCCGATTTTGTAGGTTTAACTTTTGCTGTTTACGATGGTAGAAAACACATCCCTGTTTTTATTACTGAGTCTATGGTTGGACATCGTTTGGGAGAGTTTGCCCATACGAGAACTTTTCGTCAACATGGAGGGATAAAGGCTAAGAAAGCTTTACAAAAGACTTAGGGTAAATTAAATTCAGAGTTATGGTAACAAGAGCAGAAACTAAATATGTAAGGATTTCTCCTTATCGTGTGAGAACAGTTATAGAAGTTATAAAAAATAAACCTGTTATGCAAGCTATGCAACTGTTAAGAGCTATAAATAAAAAAGCTTCATTTTATTTAGCTAAGACGATTAATTCAGCTTTAGCTAATGCTGAGAGAAAAGGGTATCAAGAAAGAGAACTATTTATTTCTAAAATATTAGCTAACCGCGGGCCAATGTTTAAACGTTATCGTGCTGCCTCTTTTGGTAGGGCAACGAGTATAAGGAAGAGAACTACACATATAATTGTAGAGTTAGATATTTTGGATAATAGGAGATTATCTTGATAATATAAAAGGAGCTTATAGTGGGACAGAAAGTTCATCCTTACATTTTAAGAATAGGTTTTGGTAAAAATTGGCGTTCGAGATGGTTCGTAGATAGAAAAAAGGATTATGCTCAATTCCTTGAGGAAGATGTAAAGATAAGAGAAATGATAAAAAATAACTATCCTTTAGGTTCTATAGCGGAGATTATCATTGAAAGAGTTTCTACAAGTTTAATAAGAATAAAGATAAGAACATCACGACCGGGAATAATCATTGGTAGGAGAGGTGAAGATATTGAACAATTGAAGTCTAAGATAGCAGATTTTACTCGTAAAGAAGTTATTGTTGATGTAGAGGAAGTTAGCGACCCTGCCTTAGAGGCACAGTTAGTAGCGGAAACGATAGCTTTTCAGATTATTAAACGAGTAAATTTTAGAAAAGCAATGAAAAGAGCAATTCAACAAGCTCAGAATTTAGGTTGTGAAGGTGTAAGAATTAAATGTAGTGGTAGGTTAGCTGGTGCGGAAATAGCTCGCAGTGAAGGTTATAAATATGGCAAAGTGCCTTTACATACGTTTCGTGCTGATATAGATTATGGGTACGCTATAGCTAAGACAACTTATGGAACGATTGGAGTAAAAGTGTGGATTTATAAAGGTGAGAAAGCTTTAGGTAGTTATTTAGTTAGAAGAGAAGTAGAAAAAGATAAATTTACAGAAGAACAATAAAGAAGGAAAATTATGTTATTACCCAAAAGAGTTAAGTATAGAAAATCTCAACGTGGGAAGATGAAAGGATTAGCGGTTAGTGGTTCCACCGTAAGTTTTGGTGAGTATGGATTAAAAGCTCTTGAGTGCGGATGGTTAAAAAATACCCAAATCGAATCTGCAAGAGTTATCCTTTCGCGTAGATTGAGAAAGGGTGGTAAATTGTGGATTAGAGTATTTCCTGATAAGCCGATTACAAAAATGCCTGCAGAATCACGTATGGGTAAAGGTAAAGGAGAAGTAGATGGTTGGGTAGCAGTGATAAGACGGGGAAGAATAATTTTTGAGTTAGGAGGAGTATCAGAAGATTTTGCTAAGGAATCTTTTAGATTAGTTTCTTATAAGTTTCCTTTTAAAACTAGATTTGTAACGAGAAGAAGGTAAATATGAAGGTTTCAGAACTAAGGAATCTTAATAAAGAAGAATTGTTGATTAGATTAAAAGATTTAAGAAAGAAACTGATGGAGCTCAATTTTCAGAAATCAACAGGTAATATAGAGAAACCACATCTTTTTAAACAGATAAAGAGAGATATCGCACGTATTCTTACAATTATAAATACAAAGGAGAAAAACAGTGAATAAGAAAAATATTTCTAATAAGAGAGTTTTAGAAGGGGTAGTTGTTTCTGATAAAATGGATAAAACAATTGTGGTGAAAGTTAGAAGGAGTTACTTGTACCCCCTGTATAAAAAGACTATCAAAAAATATAAAAAGTTTAAAGTCCATGACCCTAAGGAATTAGCAAAGGTTAACGATAGAGTAAAAATTATAGAATGTAGACCTTATTCTAAAGATAAGCATTTTCGTTTATTGGAGATAATAAAATGATCAATATAAGGAGTATCTTAGATGTAGCTGATAATACAGGAGCGAAAAGGATATCCTGTATTGGGGTTATCGGAAAGAAAAACAAGAAGTGTGCTCATATAGGTGATGTTATTACAGCTAATGTTAAAGAGGTAGTTTCTGGGGATAGTCAGATTAAAAAGGGTGAAGTTGTAAGAGCAGTAATTGTAAGGACAGCACACCCTATAATGAGAGATGATGGTGTTTGGTTAAAGTTTGATAGGAATGCGTGTGTTATAATTGATAAACAGGGCAATCCACGAGGAACACGTGTTTTTGGCCCGGTGGCAAGAGAGTTGAGAGATAAATTTAGCAAGATTATTTCTTTGGCACCAGAAGTGATATAAATTTAATGAAATTAATTATGAGTTTAGGTATTCGTAAAGGCGATAAAGTTTACGTTTTAAGCGGTAAAGATAGAGGTAAAACCGGTAAGGTATTAATGGTTCTAACTTCTAAAAATAGAGTTATAGTTGAGGGTATCAATTTGGTTAAGAAGCATATTCGTCGTCGTTCAGAATCAGAGCCGGGAGGTATAAAAGATATACCATCACCTATTCACATATCTAATCTTAATCTCTTTTGTGTGCATTGTAATAGAGGGGTAAGATGGGGGATAAAAATATTAGAAGATAAGTCAAAAATAAGGATATGTAAGAGGTGTGGCAATTCGTTATAGTTATGGATAAAGAAGAGAAGGAAGAAAAATATATCCCGCGTTTATTAAAGATGTATAGGGAGGAGATTATCCCTAAGATGATGGAGAGATTCGGCTATCCTAATAAGTTAGCCGTTCCCAGATTAAAAAAAATTGTGATAAACATGGGTGTAGGTGAAGCTGTTACTGATAGTAAGTTGGTGGAGAAATCTGCCGAAGAATTAGCGTTAATAACTGGACAAAAACCAAAAATTACTCGTGCAAGAAAACCGATTTCTAATTTTAAAATAAAGAAAGGTATGTCTATAGGATGTTGTGTTACTTTGAGGGGATATAGAATGTATGAGTTCTTTGATCGTTTAGTTACTACTGCTATGCCTCGTATAAAGGATTTTAGAGGTTTACCGGTTAATTCATTCGATGGTAGAGGAAATTATAATTTTGGCATTTCTGAACAAACCATATTCCCAGAATTAGATTTAGATAAGGTAACAAGAACACAAGGTATGGATATAAGTATTAATACAGATGCTAAAAGTGATAAGGAAGCAAAGGAACTTTTAACTTTATTTGGGTTTCCTTTTAAAAGGAGTTAAAATTAGGGGTAAAAGTGGCAAGATTAATAAAAATTGAGAAATGGAAAAAAGAGAAGATTAAGCCCAAGTTTAAAACTCGCTATCGTAATCGCTGCCGCTTATGTGGCAGAGCACGGGGATATATACGAGATTTTGAATTGTGTAGAATATGTTTTCGTGAATTAGCGTGGTTGGGTTGTATTCCGGGGATAAAGAAGGCAAGTTGGTAATAAGAGGGTATAAATGAGTCGCACATATTTAATATCCGATGCTTTAACTATTATTAGTAATGCTTCAAAAGTAAATAAAGATGAGGTAATAATTCCTCACTCCAGGGTTATTTTAGGGACAATGGATATTCTTAAGAAGGAAGGGTATATTGATAATTTTAAGGAGATAGATTTAGGAGGGTTAAAAAGGATAAAAGTTTATCTTAGGTATGAAAATAAACAGCCCCTAATAAATGGAATAAAAATGATTTCTAAGCCTGGTAGAAGGATTTATATGAATAAAATTAAATTACCGTTTGTTCGTAGTGGTTATGGAATAGCAATTGTTTCTACTTCCCATGGGATATTAACTAGCACACGAGCCAGAAAATTGGGTATAGGGGGAGAGGTATTGTGTTATATATGGTAAGGAGATAGTATGTCAAGGATAGGAAGATTACCTATAGATGTTCCTAAGAATGTAAAAGTAGAGATTAAAGATAGAGTTGTAAATATAGAGGGTCCTAAAGGTAAAATTTCATTTAAGTTGGTTCCTAACATAGAGGTAAAAATTCAGGATTCAAAAATTGTGGTAAGCTGTTTAGCTAACGACAAGTTTTCTAAAAGTAATTTTGGTACGACGAGGGCTGTTTTGAATAATATGATTAAAGGTGTGGTAGAAGGATTTAAGATAGAGCTGGAGATTGTAGGTATAGGGTACAAAGCGCAATTAAAGGGAGGTGTCCTGATTATTCAAGTAGGGTTTTCTCATCCTGTGGAAATAGAGATACCAAAAGATTTAAAGGTTACTGTTCCTAAACCTAACCAAATAGTAGTAGAAGGTATAGATAAAGTAAAAGTAGGGGAATTTGCTTCTAAAATAAGGAGAATTTCCCCTCCTGAGCCCTATAAAGGTAAAGGTATACGTTACGTAGGAGAAGTTGTAAGAAAGAAGTTAGGGAAAGCATTAGCTAAGTAAGATGAAGACAATTGCAAGAGTAAGAAGACATAGAAGAATAACTAAAAGGATGCGAGGAAGTAAAGAAAGACCGCGTTTGGTGGTTTTTCGTAGTAAAAAACATATATATGCCCAACTGGTTGATGATAGTGAAGGAAAGGTTTTAACCGGGGTTTCTACATTGAGTAAAGAATTCTATAGTAGAGAAGGAAGATCAGATAATGGTAAGAAAAAAACTAATAATCAGCCTGCTGCTAAAGAAGTGGGATTATTGATAGCTAAGAAAGCTAAGCAGTTGGGTATAGAGAAGGTTTGTTTTGATAGGGCAGGTTATAAGTATCATGGAAGGATAAAGGCATTAGCCGAAGGAGTAAGAGAGGGAGGAGTAAAATTATAATGGAAGACCGTGAACAATTAGAGGGTGTAATAGGGGAAGATTTACCGCAACAATCTGAAGAGAAAGCATTTATAGAAAAAGTGGTAACCATAAATCGTGTTACAAAAGTTACCAAGGGAGGAAAGAATTTAGGATTTACTGCTTTAGTGGTAGTAGGAGATGGAGAGAGTAAAGTAGGTTTTGCTTTGGGTAAAGCTAACGAGGTAGCAGATGCTATTCGTAAAGGGATAAAGAAAGCTAAAGGTTCACTTATAGAAGTAAGAAGAAAAGATACGACAATTCTTCACGAAGTTTATGGAGAATTTGGAGCGGTTACCGTATTGCTTAAGCCGGCTTTAAGAGGAACAGGGGTTATTGCATGCGCTCCTATTAGAGCGATATGTGAGTGTGCCGGTATAAAGGATATATTAACTAAAAATTTGAGTAAATCTACCAATCCCATTAATGTGGTTAAGGCAACCTTTTTAGCTCTGATGAGTTTAAAGAAGCCTAAGGATATAGAAGCAAAAGATAATAAGAATAATAATTAAGAATATGGATTTGAGTAAAGTAGATTTTAGTTTGGCACATAAAAGGCGTAAACGGGTGGGTAGAGGTCCGGGTAGTGGCCATGGTAAGACAAGTGGGCGTGGACATAAAGGTACAGGTCAGAGGAAAGGACGTAAATACTACGTTGGTTTCTGGGGAGGAAATGTCCCCTATTTAAGAAAGATACCTAAGAGGGGGTTTAATTCTCCTAGAGCCATAGATTATCAGGTTGTTAATTTAAAAGATATAGAAGAAAGATTAAAGGGTAGAAAGTATATTACTCCTGTGGAATTGGAAGAAGTTAGACTTATAAGAGATAAAGACAAACCAGTAAAGATACTTGGTGAAATTAATGGTAAATTAACTTGGCAAGCTACTTTTAAGGCAAACAAGTTTTCTGCTTCAGCAAAAAGAATAATTGAAGAGTCGGGAGGTAAGATAGAGTGTTAGAGACGTTTGCTAATATATTTAAAGTTGAAGAGTTAAAGACAAAATTATTTATCACCTTAGCTCTCTTAATTGTAGAAAGGATTGGTTGTTTTATTCCTACACCGGGGATAGATACTCAGGCACTATCAAAATATTTTGAAGATTTAGTTCGTTCTCATGGACAAACTTTTTTTGGGCTTATAAATATTTTTACCGGTGGAGCTTTACACCGTTTAAGTATATTTGCACTAGGGATAATGCCGTATATATCTGCTTCTATTATTATGCAACTTTTGACTGTAGTTATTCCTTCTTTAAGTAAAATTAGTCAAGAAGGGCGAGCAGGTTATGAAAGAATAAATCAATATACAAGATATTTAACCTTAGGATTATGTCTTTTTCAAGGATTTATGTTAGCAAAATGGTTAGAGAACCCTCAAAGTTTTGGAGGGGTAATAGTTGTTCCTCATCCTGGGTTACTTTTTGAATTGGTAACTGTTTTCACCCTTACTTGCGGAACAATATTTGTTATGTGGTTAGGAGAACAGATTCAAGAAAGAGGTATAGGTAATGGAATATCTTTAATTATAACAGTTGGTATTATTTCTCGTATACCCACAGCTATGTACCAGTTATGGGTTCTCTTTTCTCCTTTTAATCCATCTCAGAGGCAGATAAGCGCTCTTAAATTAATTACCCTTATGATAGTGGGATTGTTGGTAATTATGGCTGTAGTTTGTTTTACTCAAGCTCAGAGGAAACTACCTATACAGTATGCTAGACGGGTAGTAGGAAGAAAAATGTATGGTGGTCAAAGTACATTTTTACCTATAAAAGTGGATATGGCAGGCGTTATAGCAATAATTTTTGCTCAAAGTGTTTTACTTTTTCCTTCTACTATAGCTAATTTTCTTCCTAAGACAAGTAATTTTTTAGGTTTTATTCAGAAGATATTTAAAATAGATGGTTTTTGGTATAACCTTGGTAATATAGGGTTAATTATATTCTTTATGTTTTTTTATACAGCCATTGTGTTTAATCCTATTGAGATTTCTAATAATTTGAAAAAATACGGTGGTTTCATCCCGGGAATAAGACCGGGTAAGAATACCGCTGAGTATATAGATTTTGTCGCTACAAGGATAGTATTCGTAGGTGCTCTTTACGTAGCAGTGGTAGCCACGTTACCATCTTTATTTATGAAGATTTTTGATGTTCCTTCTTATCAGATTGTTTCTTTCTTTGGTGGTACAACTATCCTTATTATTGTAGGAGTAGTTTTAGATACTATGCGTCAAATAGAAGGTCAACTGTTATTACGCCATTACGAAGGTTTTATTAAAGGTAAAACTTTAAGAGGAAGAAGATAGATATCTATGAGATTAGTCTTATTAGGTGCACCGGGAAGTGGTAAAGGGACACAAGCAAATTCTTTAAGTGAGTATTATAAAATAAAAAGGGTTTCTTTAGGAGATATTTTAAGAGAAGAGGTTAAGAAAAATTCTCCTTTGGGAAAGAGAGTTAAAGATTATATGGACAAGGGATTATTGGTCCCCGATGATATGGTTGGTTATGTTATAGAGAAGAATTTGAGAGAAGATTCTTTTATATTAGAAGGTTATCCTCGTAATATTAATCAGGCAAAACATTTAGATAGTTTTCTTAATAAGAAAGGTAAAAGTTTGGATGCAGTTATATATCTTGAGGTAGATAAATCTACAGTATTGAATAGATTACAATTTCGTAGAATATGTAATAATTGTGGAGCACTCTATCATCTTGTAAATCTACCTCCTAAGAATGAGGGGTTTTGCGATATTTGTAATTTTCCCTTGGTGGAGAGGGATGATGATAAACCGGAGGTTATTAGCCGTAGATTAGAGGTTTTTATTGAAGAGATTAAACCAATAGTTGATTTCTATCAGGTTAAAGGAAAACTTATTAGAGTGGATAGTAAGGGAGATAAGGATGAGGTTTTTGAAAGATTAAAAAAAGTTATTGAAAATGGAGAATATATTGACCTACGAAGAAATTAGTATTATGAAAAGCATAGGTAGAATTGCTTCGGATATTTTAAGACAATTGAAGAAAGTTATTATGCCGGGAGAAACTACTAAAAATATAGAATTATTTTTTAATCGTTACTTAGAGAAGTACCCTGGTGTTATTTCTGCCTTCTTGGGTTATAACGGCTATCCTGCTTCTCTATGTGTTTCTATAAATGAAGAAATAATTCATGGTATCCCTAAGGAAGATAGATTTATTAAACAGGGAGACATAGTTAGTGTAGATTTAGGTTTAAAGTATAAAGGTCTTTTTGTTGATTGTGCTTATACTTATCCTGTAGGGAGAATATCTTCTGAAGCAAAGAAATTAATAAGAATTTGTTGGCAAGCATTGAAGGAGGGTATAAAG
>JAMWDA010000048.1 GCA_023818995.1 Candidatus Omnitrophota bacterium | reverse complement strand
AAATTAGATGAGAGATACATTATTAGGGCAAGAGGTTTGGTTTTAAGGGTGGATGAGGCTTCTACGAAAGGCAAATATGGTATAGGTATAGAGTTCGTTAAGATGAGTGAGGAGGATAAGGATTTCTTGAGGAGATTTATATTTGAAAAGAGTAAAATGCTGGCAAGGTTAAAGGAAACGTAAAGGAGCCTCTAAAAATGGGTCTATTGGGTTTAAACTCTCAAGAGAAAGCTATCTGGAAAATGATAAAGCCTCAGGATACAGTAAAGATAAAGATTAGAGATAATCCTGAAGAAAAATATTTTACCAAAGTAGCCGAGATAAGTGATTCCTTTCTTTTTTTATATACACCGCTAATAGGAACAACCTTTATTGAGTTTCCTAAAAATATAAAGGTAAAAGTAGAGTTATTTACTCCCGATGGGGGAAGGTTAAGGTTTATATCCCGTGTAGTTTCTCAGGATTGGATTAAAGAGAGAATTATAAAGTTATCTAAACCAAGAAGTATTGAACGAGTTCAGTTGAGAAGCTATTATCGGTTAGAGGCTATTTTGGATGTGGAATACTGTTTAGTTTCCGGTATGGAGATTTATTCTCTGGGATTAGAGTTAAAACATCCTTTATCGTTAGCACTTACCAGGGATATATCAGAAGGAGGAGCTCTACTTATTGTGGACAAAAGATTAGAGAAAGATAACCTTATTAATATGCGCATAAAGTTTCCCGATAGTAAAGCTGTCAGAGCAAGAGCAAAAGTCCTTAGAGTAGAGGAGACTCAGGCGAAAGGTAAGTATGCTGTGGGAGTAGAGTTCGTAAAGATGGATGAAGATGATAGGGAGCTTTTAAGAAGGTTTATCTTTAATCGTGGTAAAGAAAGGTATTTAAAGATGAAATGAGTATTATCTTTATATCTTTAGCGTTTTTTTCTTTTATATTTGTAGAATTATTTGGGTTAATAAATGGTTTATCATTAAATACTGTTCTTTTAAAAGGATTAGTAGTTTATTTTTCTATACTAATTTTAGGTTTACTTTTTACTAAAATTTGGCAGGTTCTCAATCTATCTTCCACAAAATTAGAGAATAAGGTAGATATTTCTGTTGGCTATAAAAAAGAGAATATTGACCCTATGGATAGTGCTAAAAGAGAACTAAGTGTTGATGCTAAAAAGCTTTCTAAGTTGATAAAAGATACGGTGAAAAAATAATTGATGGAGAGACAAGAAACTTTACCTAAAGAGAAAATTTTAGAGTATTTACCCTTGGTTAAGAGGGTTGTTTCTCGTATATTTCCCAAGATAGCATCGCAGGTTTTTGATTTTGAAGATTTAGTGGGTTACGGAATAGTTGGTTTGATGGAGGCGATTAGTACGTTTAATTCCCAGAAAGGGGTTAAGTTATCCACTTACGCTTTCTATAGAATAAGGGGAGCGATACTAGATGCCCTTAGGTCTTTAGATTGGGTTCCTCGCTCTATGAGAGATAGGATGCATAGATTGGAGGAGGTAACTGAAGAGTTAAAATTATCTTTAGGAAGAGAACCTACGGAAGAGGAGTTAGCGGACAAGTTAAATATAAGCAGGGAGGAATTAGAAACATTATTTATGGAAGTTTATCAGAGCCAGATAGTTTCCTTAGAGGACGGCTTACATAACTATTTAGCTAACAGAACAGACAATTTTATGAACTTAAATGAGTTTGAGGTTACTGATTTAAAAGATGCCCTTATTAAAGCTATTGACCAACTTCCTTCCAAAGAGAAGTTAGTCCTAACTCTTTATTATTATGAGGAGTTAAATCTTAAAGAGATTGGTAAAGTTTTGGATATTTCAGAATCAAGAGTATCTCAGCTAATGAGTAAAGCTATAGGAGAGTTAAAAAACAGATTAGATTTTTTAAATAGAGAAATCGTATAGAAAAAAATGGCTTTAGGTCCAAGAGATATTCAGATAGTTCTTCAGGTAACGAGGGATATAGAGAGATTACAGAGCCTTCAACAGCAGTATAGTCGTCACCAGCAGGAACAGCTATCTTTATATATGTTGAAGAACCTTGAAGAAAAGAAGAGGCAGACAGAACCTTTACCAAGAGCAGGAGAAATTAGATTGAGGAGGATTTCCGAGAGCTTAAATAAAGAGAACCCTGAAAGAGAGTCTAGCCGTAAGAAAGGGAGTAAATCATTTAGAGGTTTAGGAGAAAATATTGATATCGTAGCATAAGATTTTTATGCGATCAAAAGAGATTATTGGTAAAGAGGTAGTTAGTGTAAAAGAGGGTAAGCGATTAGGTAGACTGAGGTCAGCAGTTATAGATGGGGCCAATCAACGGGTAGTGGGATTTATCGTTGACGATGAGGAGTGGTTCTTAGAGACAAAAATTATTCTCTTTTACTCTATCCGAGGTATGGAAGATGAGTTAGTAACCGTTGATGATAGCTCAAGTGTTGTTTGGGTTAAGCATATGGATAAGATACAGCCTTACTTAAGAGAAAATATTCAATTGATAAATATGAAGATAATTTCTACCACAGGTAAATTTATAGGCAAGATAGAGGATTTTATTTTTAATAACCAGACAGGGAAAATAGAAACTTATATAGTAGAGGGTAAGGATATTGTTATTGATTGGAAAGATGTAGTTTCTTTAAGCAGGGAAATGTTGATAGTGAAAGGTGAATTGTTCAATGGGGATGTAAGGAGTAATATCGTGGAGCTTAATGAAGTTACTTTAAATTCTTTGTTTGAGAAACGTCAAGAGAAATTCCTTTTAGGTAAGTATCTTATAAGGGATATAAGGGATGAAGAAGGTAATCTAATTGTTTCCAGTGGTGAATTGGTGGATGAAGCTTTGATAAGGAAGATAAGAAGTTTAGGTAAGTTTACAGAATTATTGATGAGCGTTGAGGAGGAAGAAGCGTAGATGAGATTCATTTTTATATTTTTAGGTATAACTGTTTCTTTATCTTTTTTATTTCTATTTTTAATCATTGTATTAGTAAGAATTAGAGAAAAGAGAGAGAATACCCTTTTAGAAGAAGATTTTTCTTTTGATGATGAAGGATTAAAAAAAGATATGGAAGAACTGCATTCTTTAATTAACCATAGTTTAGAGCTTATAAGAGAAGAGAAGGAATCTATTGAGCAAGCCAAAAGAGAACTTATTGTATTATTGGAAGATAGCAAACTATGTATTCAAAAACTTAGAGAGTTAAATCTTGGTATTCGTAAACAAAAAGAGTTAATAAAAAAGGATAGTGATGAAGAGTTGGTTTACTCTCTTATTGAGCAAGGCTTAAGTATAGAAGACATTGCTCAGCGATTAAATATGGGTATTGCTGAATTAAGGTTAAGGCTATCCCTGTGGGATAAGAATGGTTTGCACAATGCGCATAGAAGATAAGATAACCCATTTAAGAAAAGATATCCAAATTACAGGTTCTTTACCCAAAGATAAAAGTTCAGTTTATCTTCTAAAGGATACTTCGCAAGAAAATAACGTTACCTATATTTTAAATCAAGGCACATTCGATGCATCAATTTGGGAAAATTTAGAAACAATTTTACACATTTTAAAGAATATAATTAACATTTTAAATGCAATTATCAAAAGTGATAGCAATCAAGATAGAGGGCATCTTAAGAATATTCTACAGGATTTAAAGAGTTTATATAAGATTAGTGAAAACATTAAAGAAAAACTAAACACGTTAGAAGATAACTACAACCCTAATTCAATAAAGAATATGTTAGAGATATTTAAGAGCATTTTATCCATAAAAGATGGTTTGGAAAAGACAGTTAATTCTTCCCAGCTGAATATTTTTTGTAAGCAAGAAATAGATAATTTAAAAAATGCCACTGAGCAAATTAAGAGTTGGCAATCTCTTATTGAGAATTGTTGGGATAAAGGATTTATTATTTTCCCCCTTTTAAATTTTAAACGCAAAGATAAAAATATAGAGGTAATGCTTTGTTATAAAAAGGTAGAAGGTAGGAGAGCTGGTTTTTCTTTTGTTCTGGATATCCCCACAGAAAATTTAGGGAGAGTAAAAATTTTAGGCAAAGTTTTAGGTAGAGTATTGGAATTAGAAGGAGAAGTTAACGATGTCAGGTTTAAAAAATTACTAAACGAATCAGAAAGGTATCTTAGAGACAATTTAGCTAAAACCAACTATAAACTTAAACGGCTATATATAAGGGTGAGTTCTTTGCTTAAGGAGTATGAAGAAAAAAAGAGGATAGAATTAGAAGTTTAATTTATGGTTAAAAAAGCAGTAGCATTGAAATACCATAAAGATAAAGATTTAGCACCTCGTCTAACCGCTAAGGGAAGGAACTTGTTAGCAGAGAGAATTATAGAGTTAGCTCATCAGTTTGAAGTTCCTATATACGAGGACGATAAGTTAGCTAACGCGCTTTATAATTTGGATTTAGGTGATTATATCCCCCAAGATTTTTACGTAGTTGTAGCTACGGTTTTAGCTTGGGTTTACTCTTTAGATAAACCATTAAAGAAAAAAATATAAAGGAGGCAACTGTTATGCAGGATGATATTCTTTCCCCTCAAGAGATAGAAGAGTTAATGAAAGAAGCACCCTTAGATAAAGGGACAGGCAAAGTTGTTTATCCTTACGATTTCCGTTCTCCTGAGTTACTTTCTAAAGAAAAGCTAAAAGTGTTCCAGATATTGATGGAAGAGTTTATTAACAAAACTAAGAGCTTCTTTTCTTCACAGTTTAAGATTTCTTTGGAAGCAGAGATATCTTTTATTCGCCAAAGTGTGTACAGAGAAATTCAGGAGGGAGGACAGAGAACATTTCTGGTCATATTTAACACACCACCTTTGGAAGGTAACTCCATATTAGAGATAAAATACCCTTTAATTATATTTATTAACCAAGTTCTTTTAGGGCAGGAACTGGATAAATTTCCTCAGTTTAGACTTCTTACCCCTGTGGAGGAGGAGACAGGAACATTCTTAGCGGAGAGGTTTCTTTTGGCATTCAAGGAAGCATTTAGCAAAATGATAAATTTTTCTTTTAATATCGTAGGGATAGAAAAAAATCCCCAATTGGTGTTTTTAGCTTCTCCTGATGAGCCAGTGATTTTGGTTACTGTGAAATTTATAAGGAAAGATACATCCTGTGAAGTAAATTTCTGTTTCCCTTACATAGTTTTTAATTCCCTTCTACCTTATTTAGATTTTAAAAGATGGTTCTTTATTACTCAACGCAAGAAGGATAAGGATATAGACAAGCTTCTTCGTAGCAATATAGAAAATATAGAGATAGAGCTTGTTTGTGAGTTCGGATTATTAGATATAGATTTAAAAGAATTAATTAATCTGGAGGAAGGGGATTACCTCTATTTAAATAAGAGTAAAGATGCCTTAGTGGATATCAAGATAGGTGATATAAAGAAATTTAGGGGTAGAGTAGGGATTGTAGATAATAAGTTAGGGGTAAAGATAGAGGAGATAATTGGAGAAGAATAAAAATTTTTCTGAAAGGAGGTGATAGTAATGCTAAGAGGTATATACATATCTTCCTCAGGGATGAGTTCGCAGATGATCAGGCAGGATGTTATTGCTAACAATATGGCTAATGTAGATACCCCGGGTTTTAAGAAAGATAATCTTTTGATAAGCTCTTTTCCCCGTTTCTTGGTTAACCGTTTAGATGATGAACAAGATAGAGGAACTAATCCCTATATAGGCAGTTTCTCTTTAGGTAGTATTCCTATAGGGACGGTTACGGATTTTTCCACGGGAGGAATAATTTCTACTCACAGGCCTTTAGACCTTGCTATTGAGGGTAGGGGATTTTTTGTTTTAGAGACACCTCAAGGGATAAGATACACGCGAGCAGGTAGTTTTTTATTATCATCGGAAGGTAAGATAGTAACCTTTCAAGGTTATGCTCTTATGGGTGAGAACGGACCTTTAGAGGTTAATGGTGAAGAGTTTTACTTTAATTCTCAAGGAGAATTAATTGTAGGAGGTAACATTGTAAATAAACTACTGATAGTGGATATAGACAATAAGAATTTAGTGAAGGAGAAAGAAACAATTTTTTCTGTTTTACCTGAGGCGGTAATATCACCATCACTAGATTACAATGTTCGCCAAGGATATTTAGAGACATCCAACGTAAATATAGTAAAAGAGATGATAGAGATGATTTCGGGGTTAAGAGCTTACGAAGCTAATCAAAAGGTTTTGACTATGCAGGATGAGAGTTTAGGAAAACTAATAAATGAGAGTATACGAGGTTAAAAAGGAGGTGAGCTAATATGATGCGCTCATTATGGACATCGGCTACAGGTATGTATGGGCAACAAGTTAATATTGATGTTATCTCTAATAATTTAGCTAATGTGAATACTACCGGATTTAAGAAGTCAAGAGTGGATTTTAAAGATTTATTCTATCAAGTGCTTAAGTTTCCTGGCACACCTTTAAAAGGAGGAGAATTAGAGATTCCCACTGGTTCACAGATTGGTTTAGGAGTTAAACCCGATGCTATTTTTAAAATTTTTTCAACAGAGGGTTATCAGGAAACACAGAACCCGTTGGACCTTGCTATTGAAGGAGATGGGTTTTTCCAAATTGAACTCATTGATGGCACAACAGCTTATACGCGAGATGGCTCATTTAAAATTGATTCTGAGGGTAGGATTGTAACTTCTCAAGGTTACCGTTTACTACCTGAAATCACTATTCCTGATGATACTGTAAGCATATCTATAGGTAAAGATGGAGTGGTATCAATTCTTAGAGCGGGACAGACTAATGCAGAGGAGTTAGGCACAATTGAGTTAGTGCGATTTATAAATCCTGCAGGATTAAGGAGTATAGGAGATAATCTTTATTTAGAGACCGATGCTTCCGGTGTTCCCATTTTGGGTAATCCTGGAGAAGAGGGATTAGGGACAATACTACAAGGGTTTTTGGAATCATCCAATGTAAACATTGTGGAAGAGATGGTTAAGATGATTATTGCTCAGAGAGCATACGAAGTTAACTCTCGTGCTGTGCAGACTTCCGATGATATGCTCTCTATAGCCAATAACCTTAAACGTTAATTTGAACTAATTACATACATACCCCTTTTCCACCCGGCGGGTGGAAAAGGGGAGGAAGGCAAATATGGTAAAAAAATTTATTTTATGGTTGCTCAGTGGAGGGATGGTTTTTCTCTACAATAGTATGGGGAATGGTGAGGTTATCTCTTCAGAAAAATTATTTAGTATCTGTAAGGAATATCTTCTTACACAGTTAGATTATCCTGAGGAGAAGCTAATATTTAACCTTACACAAGGATCCAACTCTATAGAATTGCCTCAAGGGGTTATTGAATATAAAGTTTTTGGGAAAGTGGATAGAGAACGTTTAGGTAAGGTTCCTCTGAAAGTGGATATATACGTAGAGGGGAATTTATTTCGCACAGTATATCCTGTGATAGAGTTGGATATCAAAAGCACAGCTTTGGTAACTACCCGTTGGATAAAAAGAGGTGAACCATTTTCTCAAGAAAATACAACTGTAAAAGAAGTAGCAAGTTCATCTTTACCACCTTATGCTATTAGGGATTTTAAAGAATTGGAGGGTAAGATTAGCAAATTAGCTTTAGGAGAAGGTAGGATAATTACCTACAGCCATATTGATGAGCCTGCGTTGATAAAGCGAAATCAGGTAGTAAATTTAGTGGTTAACACCTCTTCTTTAAAGGTAGAAACTAAAGGTATAGCTTTAGTTGATGGCAGAGGAGGAGCTATTGTTAAAGTTAAAAACATAGATACAGGTAAAATTATCTATGGAGAAGTAAAAGATAAAGATACGGTGTTAGTGAGTGTGCCATAGTTTTTTATTAAACTTGGATGGATAATTTAAAATCTATTAAAAGATTTTTTGAATTAAGGTTTTTGACTTTTATTTAAAGAAATTCTTCTATAAGATTAACCTTTAGTTTACTATGAAGATATTGATTATGCTAATAAAATTAACTTTATGTTCGGTTTTTAATGTTAGAGATAACGAGTTAAAAAATTTTTTAACTTTTGTAGCAAGAGAAAAATCAATTGAGTAGGAGGTAGAGATGAAGAGAATCGTTTTATTATTAATTATTTTCTTATTTTTAGGGAAATTTATTTTTGCCGATTCTCTATGGAAGAGAGGTGAGATTAACCAAGCAAAAGCTTCTCTCTATACTGACCAGAAGGCTTCCCAAATCGGTGATATAATAACTATTATTATTGTTGAGACAGCAAGTGCTAATCAGAAAGCCTCTTCTTCTACATCACGAGATTCTAATATAAAGGGAGAAGTGAAAGATTGGTTTAATTTAGATTTCTATCATGGGGAGGTAAAAACAGATATACCTAAATCTACAGGTTTACCTAAATGGGAGATAGACACTGCTAATAAATTTTCTGGGTCAGGAACTTACAGTGGCAATTACTCTGTTAAAGGTCAGATTACCACCAGAGTTATAGATGTTTTGGTTAATGGTAATCTTGTAGTAGAAGGAGAAAGTCAAGTTAAGATTAATGAGGAGATAAATAAGATTGCCATATCCGGCATAGTTAGACCCGAGGATATAGGACCTAATAATACTATTCTATCTACTCAATTAGCTGATGCTAAGGTGCATATTATTGGTAAGGGTCCTCTTAACGATAAAACTAAACGAGGTTTGGTAGGTAGAATCCTTGATTGGGTCTGGCCATTTTAGTTTTTTTTAAAGGAGGGTTATGAGAATAAAAACTTTGATTAAATTTTTAATATTTCTCTTAATACCCAATATTTTATTTGCTGGCACGCGCCTAAAAGATATTGCTTTCATAGAAGGTGTAAGAGAGAACCAGCTTTACGGTTATGGTTTGGTAGTAGGTTTAAATGGCACGGGTGATAGACAGAGTTCTTTCCCTACTTTGCAGTCAGTAGGTAATATGTTGCGTCGTTTAGGAGTGAATATTTCTCCTAATGAGGTTAATAGTCAAATTAAAACAAGGAATATTGCTGCTGTTATGGTTACAGCGAATTTACCTCCTTTAGTAAGAGCAGGAACAAAGATAGATGTTATGGTTTCTTCTATAGGAGATGCTACATCTTTAGAAGGGGGAGTTTTGCTTCAAACCCCTCTTCAAGGAGTTGATGGTAGAATCTATGCTGTTGCTCAAGGGGTTTTATCTACAGGTTTAGGTATGGGAGGTAGACGACAAGGAGTTACTCTTACGGTTGCCCGTATACCAAATGGAGCATTAGTAGAAGAGGATGTTCCTTCCACGATAATTAAGGATAACTGTGTATCCATAGTTTTACGTCAACCAGATTTTACTACAGCCTCAAGGGTTATAGATAGTATCAATAGAGAGTTCACTTTAAATATTGCTTCTGCTTACGATGCAGGAGTTATACAAGTTAAACTGCCAAAAAACTTTAGCGATAATATCGTTGGTTTCATATCTAAGATAGAAAATATTTCTATAGAGCCAGATTATCCTGCCAAAGTAGTGATTAATGAACGAACGGGCACAGTGGTTAGTGGTAGTAATGTGCGTATTTCCACAGTGGCTGTAACTCATGGTAATATCTCTGTGCAAATAAATGTAAGTAAAGAATTTAGTAAAGAGAGTTTTGGGGAAGAGGGGAAAACAGAATCATTCTCTTCTCAAAGTGGGAGAGTTTCTCTTATAGGAGAAGGGACACAACAGGTGGAAATATTAGAAGGCACGGTAACAGTTTACGATTTAGTTAAAGCTTTAAATGCTTTAGGAGTAGCCCCTAAGGATTTAATTGCCATTTTACAAGCGATAAAAGAAGCAGGAGCACTCTATGCTGATTTGGAGTTTTTATGATTGATAAGATTAATAATCCCAAAATTTCACAGAAAAAGATTTTTGAGGAAAGAGATAATTTATGGTGGCCACCTAACAAAGGTATTCTTTATCAAGGCAGTCAGAAAGCTACTAAAGAAAAGTTACTTGAAGAGATAAACAAAAATAATTTAACTTCTTTAACTCCTCAACAGAAGAAGGATTTAGAGAAAGCCTGTAAAGATTTTGAATCATTCTTTATCTACTATCTTCTTAAAGTAATGGATAACACTATTGATCGTAAAGATAGTTTATGGGGTGATAGTCGGCCGATGCAATTTTATCGGGAGATGTTTTACGAGAATTTAGCCAATAATCTTGCTAAAGTAGGATTAGGATTAAGCGATATCCTTTACAAACAATAAGAGAAAACAATAAAGTAATTATCGA
>JAMWDA010000047.1 GCA_023818995.1 Candidatus Omnitrophota bacterium | reverse complement strand
ACATTCTATGTTATCTACCATTTTGTTAAAATTATAACAGATGAATCATAGTTTGTCGTTTCATTACACGATGAATACATTGATATATTAACCCCTTCTAAAAGATACAAATCTTCGGTTAAATTAATTAATTTATCCAGAAACTTATTATTAAAAATATCACCTTCCTTAACTTCTAAAGCCAAAGATACCTGATTTAATCCCCCAAAAATATCTGTGAGTTTGTTTTGAACTTTTACGAAAGGATGCTTCTGAGGCAAAAAATCTTCTAAATGGGTCTCTACTTTTATATCTTTTAAAATATTAATAAAAAATATAGTAATTCCTATAGAGAATAAAATTATGTATATTCTTAAATGAACTATCTTACGCGCAAGTCTATACTTCCAATCACTCATCTTACTTAAAATTTATATAAATTATACTACAAAATAGTAAAATATCTATATTAAAATTTTACTATGTAATTTTTACTTTTCTTTATTTGGGAGAAAATTAAGATTTACTCTTTACGATGAGGTTGAATAATGACTTTTATTGATTCTTTACCTTGGGCTACTAATTTAAATCCTTCCTCAATTTTAGATAAGGGTAAAAGGTGAGTAATAAGTTTTCCTACAGTAACTTTACCACTACGTATAAGTTCTATGGCAATTAAAGCATCCTGTGGACTATTAGCATAAGAGTGGATAATCTTTATACTGTTACGCCAGAACTCATTTACGGGTAAAGGTAAGCTAACCCCTGGTTCTGTAGGAGCAAAACACAAAATTGTTCCTGCTGGCTCAACGCATTTTAATGCCTGCATAAAAGCAGTTATAGCTGTAGTGCAAACGATCACCAGATCTGCTAACTTATTATCGTTAGACTCTCTTAAACGCTTTTCTATATCCTCGTCAGCGTGAAAAACTTCATCAGCACCTAACTGCTTAGCTAATTTTAGACGATAATCGTTTATATCCGTAACAAAAATCCTACCTACATAACTAACACGAGCAAGGAGTAAATGAAGAAGCCCGGAGATGCCACTTCCTAATATGAGGATATTTTGACCATAGGATACTCTTGCCTCTCTCTGGCCTCTAATTACACATGCTAATGGTTCAATAAATGTCCCTTCTTCAAAACTTACCTCATCAGGTAATACGAATGTCCCTATCTCAACATTTATAGAAGGAACGAGGATATATTCTGAGAATCCTCCTGGATAAAAATTTGTGGTATGAAGAGTTTTACATACCGTATGATTGCCACTGAGACAATATCTACACCTATTACAAGGAACATGGTGAGAAACAAATACTCTATCACCTACTTTATAATTCTTTACACCTTCTCCCAGAGTAACTATTTCTCCTGTTACTTCATGCCCTAATACTAAAGGAGCTCTTTTTATTCTATACCATTCCATAACATCACTACCGCATATACCGCTTGCCAATACTTTAACTAAGATTTCTCCTTTATTAACTTTAGGTAGGGGAATTTCTTCTAAGCGAACATCAGAATTATTATAGTACATACCTACCAACATAAGCCTAGTTTAAAAATAGAAATTATAGAGAAAGCTTTGTATCATTAAAAATTTCCATTGCTTTTTCCACATTAGCTTTTTCGTGAACAATTGCTCTTAAAGCTTTTGCCATAGCTATAGGATACGCACTCTGCCATACATTTCTACCTAAATTTATTCCAATTGCTCCTTTTTGTATACCATCGTAAACAAACCTCTCTATGCCTTTCACACTTCGGACCCCCTGCCATAACTACTGGCACAGGGCACCCCTTTATTACTTTTTCAAATCCCTCTATGCACCAGTAAGTTTTAACAACTCTTGCCCCTAACTCAGCAGCTATACGACAACTCAAGGCTAAATATCGAGCATCCCTTTTCTCTAACTCTTTTCCTACGGCAGTTACAGCCATTACAGGAATACCATAATTCTCACATTCGTTAACTAATCTTGCTAAATTCATAAGTGTCTGGTGTTCATAATCACTACCTACAAATATAGATACTCCTACAGCAGAGGCATTAAGGCGTATTATCTCCTCTATCGAAGTAGTTATCCCTTCGTTAGCCAAATCTTTACCAACCATACTCGTTCCTCCCGAAACTCTAAGAATTATTGGTTTACTCCCTACAGGATTAATTGCTGAACGCAAAATTCCTCTTGTTACAAATAAGGCGTCACAGTAAGAAATAATTGGTTTAATTGTATCCTGTGGTCTTTCTAAACCAGTGGTAGGACCTTGAAAATAACCGTGATCTATAGGTAAAAAGAAACAGTGCCCATCAGAAGGTATAAGTTGACTTAACCTATTCTTTATCCCCCAATCCATATAACCTCCTCCTAGTTTTTATGTTCCAAACCATCCTGAAACAGGAGTATCTTTTAAGCCTATACCAATATGTTTTGGCTGAGTGTATTCAAAAAATCCCCATTTACCTAAATTTCTTCCCCAACCACTCTTTTTCATACCACCAAAAGGTGTAGAAGCATCCATCTGGGCAAAAGAATTAATCCAGATTGTTCCATATTTAGCTAATTGAGAAAGCTTATAAGCATAAATTAAATCTTTTGTCCAAATCTGTAAGACTAACCCTGTAGGATTAAGCTGAATAATCTCTTCTATCTCTCCCCTATCTTTAAAACTCTTAACCAAAACAACCGGACCAAAAAATTCTTCGTATACTATCTCATTTACTTCTATAACTGTGGGAGGATAAAAATAACCTTTCCTATTCAAAATCTCTCCTCCCCATAAAATCCTACCTGATTTACTCTTCATCTCCTTAACTTTACTATGGATATTGCGAAGGTGCTCTAAGGTAGGTAATGGACCCATATTAGTTTCCGGCAAAGATGGATCTGATAAATTTAGCCTCTTGGTATCATCTACCAATTTTTTAATAAAACTATCGTATATCCCCTCCTCTACCAAAATCAAACTTGTCCCAATACACATCTGCCCTTGTTTAATAAAACTTGAAGCTAAAATATTCTTTAAAGCCTTTTCTATATCAGCATCAGAGAAGACCAAAGACAAATTACACCCACTCAACTCACATATCGTTTTCTTAGGATAATCTACCATCTCTTTGGTTATCTTTTCAAAAGTTTTTCTTGAGCCAGTAAAAGAGATAAGCTCTATATCGCTTTGGGCGATTAATTTACCAATTTTATCTCCTCTACCTGAGACTATATTTATCAATCCTTTAGGTATATCCAATCTATCTAGGTATTTAGCTAACTCAAGTATAGATAAACAACCATACTCTGAAGGTTTAACGATTAAAGCGTTACCTCCTGCTAATGCTGGAGCACAGCTAAATCCAAAAATCATCAATGGCACATTGTAAGGCAAATAAACTCCCACTACTCCAAAAGGTTCGTATTTAATTAAATCAATACCTGTAAGGGTATACACATAGTTTTCTTCTAAACTCTCCACAAACGAGGCGTAATAATTAAAACAATCCGCTCCTAAAGGAATATCCACGAGCAAAGATTCCTTTAAAGGCTTACCTATTTGTTTCGTTTCTAATTCAGCTAACTTGCTAACATTATCAAATATAACGTTAGCGATATCTCTTAAAACTTTAGCTCTCTCTTTAAAACTAAATAATGAGAATTCCTTTTGGGCAAGCTTAGCTTTTTCTAAGGCATAGGATAAATCTTCACTATCAGTCTCAAAAAAGAAAGCAAATTTATCTTCATTAGCAGGATTAATCACTTCGTATTTCTGCTTACCACATCTAAATTCTCCACCTACGTAATAATAATAACTATCCATAAATTTACTCCACAGGGGCTTTTTCCCAAAGTTTAAATGTTCTTACTAAAACAGGATACCATTGACTCATCTTAGAAAAATCACCTTTAGTCTTAACTTTACCCTGAGTAGAAGCAACAAATGGATCTATCTGACGATTAAATATCTTCTTTAACACTTCTTCTTTACCTATAATAACGAACTCTGCATTATCGCTCTCGTCCACGTTAATGATTCTGCCCAAATTGTAATGGAAACGAACAGCACAATTTTTATCTTGATTCTTCACAGCTAATGTGCAAGTTAAATTATACTTTCTCCCTAACTGCTGAACTTCATCATCGTTATTCACCAAATCTATTAATTTTGATATATGCTCTTTAGATAGAAGTTTATATTTGTGCGGCTTCTCTTTAGGAATATCCTCCTCGTTAATAACTTTCTCGCTAATCTTTCTCATTAAAATATTTACCTTTGCTTGCTCTTCTAAAAGCTCAATCAAACTAAAAGCTTTCTTAAAATCTTCCCCTACGGATACAACACCATGATTCTTAAGAACTATGATATTGGTATTTTCTAAAGCTTTCAAAATAGGTTCTACCTCAGTTACATTAGGGGTTTCCTGAAGAATTGGTTTTATCTCACCTAAATACAACTTAGCTTCAAAAGAAAATATTTCCATTCTCGCAAAATAATGAAAAAAAGCTATGGTGTATATAGGATGAGCGTGAATAACTACTTTTATTTCTGGAAATGCACTGTGAATAGATAGATGGAGTAACCTTTCCATAGTAATCTCTGATTTCCCCTCTAAAAGGTTACCTTTCTTATCCACAACAATTATATCCCTATCTTCTAAAAAACGCAGATAACTTCCGTGGCAAGTAATAAGGATTATATCATCATCTATTTTATAAGAAATATTCCCACTACTTCCTGTGGTGAAATTTTTTTCACCTAATAGATGTGCCCAATATAACAGTTCTTTTTTTTCTTTACTATAACTCATCGTAAAATTTCCCAAGGTATAAACTCATCTTCAGGGATTACTACCGAGTTATCACTCTCTTGGGTAATAAACTTTTTTCCCCCTAATTTAGAAGCATCCTCATCAAAATAAGATAAATCTATCCTACCTTGAGGGAAAGTTTTAATACTTAAATTATGGAGTTTACTTAAAATACTAACGTAAAGAGAACCACAAATACCAAACATACCACTATCGTTAACTTCTCTATAGAATATAACCAACTCGTCTATTTTCCTCTTAAATAAGAGTATACCTAACATATTATCTGTGCAGTATACGAATCTTATCCCTTTAGACTCTAAAAGAGGGACATTCCACTTCAAACCTATAAGATAAGGTCTATTCTCAGGGACAATTACTATTTTATTTTTATCCTTTATATAATTTAAACCATCCTCAGAAATAGCTCCCCATACAAAAAGAGAACTACTTATATCTTTTAACTTCATATTTATTGATAGGAACTAATCTCCAAATGCCTTGTAATATACTCTGCCTCAACTATATCAAAAGAAGGATAAATAGAATCTATAAAAATTTTCTTGTTAGGTATAAACATAAACACTTCCTCCTCTGGTCTCTCCTCAATTATTATGTTTTTTATATCAATATCCGAAGGGTAACAAGTAAGCACGTATATGGGGATACGAAAGTATTTAGCCAACCTTGCTAAAGCGTAAGTTCCTATTTTGTTGATAATATCTCCTCTTAAATTGGCTCTATCTGCACCGCTAACTATACAATTAATATTTCCTTTTAGCATCAAGTAACCTACTTGGTTATCGCATAACAACTTACAGGGTATTGAATTTCTACTTAATTCCCAAAAAGTAAGTCTTGTTCCCTGTAAGTAGGGACGCGTCTCCGAGATAAAAAAAACCGCCTCTTTACCGCACTCCTTTAATGCTTGATAAAGATAGATTAACTCACCATTAACATTACATATGGTTAATATATTTGCTGACAAAGGTAAAATCTTAGCTAACTCCATAGCTCTCTTCTTTCTCAACATATCAAATCTTTCTATGAACTCATTCACGACTTTCTCTAAATTTTTACCTTCTTTTAAGCCACATTTAAGAATATTACTTAACTTAGGAAAATCAAAAGTTGGTCTTCTACGAACGAATTCATCTGTAATATCATCTAAAGGGAAACTCTCGCTAAACAGAACACAAGAATAAAAAAAAATTAACACCTGCCCAAAGGAACGTGTTTTCATACTCTCTAAAACCCATAATACTTTATCCAAACTATCTACCTCTATATATTCTTCTACAAAGGGCAATTTTGTTTCATCTAAAACAATTATCTTCTTATTTTCTAACCTAACGGGAAAAAGTAGTGGGCTAAATAGATTCATTTAACCCTCCACTCATAAACGGACGGTGGCTCAACTAAAACTTCTATTGGTGTGCCTTGAGGAGCATCCTGTTGATGACGCAAAGCATACATTCTTTGAACCTCTATTAGAGGAACGTTATCTTTCTTGGCAATATAATTATAAATTATCATACGGTCATCATTCTCGGATTTAACCAATTCTTTTAATGAAGGGTGAGGTGTCTGAGGTAATCTTAACTCTACCAAACCCAAGCTATTCTCTCCTATAATCCCTTTACTCTGTAAAGACATTAATTCTTTTAATCTCTCTTTTCTCCTTAAAACAGCACCTTCTACTTCCTTACTCATTAAAAAACTTTCCTGTGCATAAACATTAGTTATAAATTCCCATATAAAACTTTGATTATCTTCGCTGTTAGTTCCTTTTCCTTTTATTATATCTTCTATACTATCTATATCTTTCTGAACATGTTGGTATATATCCAAACGCATCGTAATATCCACCTTTATTGGTTGTTGAGGAGCCTCCACACGAACTCTTGCACAACCTAAAATAACCACTAACATTACAATTATAAAAAATACTCTCTTCATTTCTTACCTCCTTGTATTATCAAATCTTTAAAGGACAAAATAGCTCTATTAAAATCGTGGAAGTTAATATTTAAATTCCTCTTCCCTTTATCCCCATCTAAGTTAATCTCCAATAAAAGGTCGTTATCTTGTAACCCTAATTTTACCACTCCTCTATTATAACTATAATCTTTAAAACTTTCTACTAATAAATCAATCTGTTTAGAGGATACCCCTGGTAATTTTTCTAATAATCTTTTATCCTTTATGGTGAGATTACCACCTGGCTCAACAGCAGAAAAATAACCATTTATAACATTAAGATTATCATCCTCCAATTTAAAGATAAGCTTCCCATCAACGCGTCCTTTAACCCACACTTTATCCATCAATTTAAGGGCTTTTACTACCCTTGATGTATCTATATTATCAAATTTAAACTCAAAATAGTAAATAGGCTTGTTTTCATAGAGAAAACCGATATTTCCTGATAAATGACCACCAAATAGTTCTGCAGAAAAGTAAGGTAAATATACCTCTCTTTGACCCAATCTAATATTCCCATAGATATTTCTTAATACCAAATTATTATATTTTAACTTATTTAACTTAAATAGTCCTAAGGAATCTTCGCTTATATTTATATTACCATACTCTATCTTAAAATTACCTATTTCCCCATCATCAATATTCAAATCTAGAAATTTAAACAATTGGTTAATATCTTTTAAAGATAAAATTGTAGAAATCTTACCCTTTATTTTGCAATCAGAAAAACTAAGATTAGTTTCTATGCACCTTAACTCTATAAAATCTAAAAATAAAAAAGACTTATTGGGTGAAGTTGAAGTGGTATTGGGAATAACAAACATATTTTTTTGAGGAAGATTAATATTAATGTATCCACCATCTAAAGAAACTTTTAATAACTTCTTATTAAAAATTGAAGCTAAGTTATAAAAGATATTTAAACTGTCTATCTTTACCTCGTAATCGAGGAGTTTACTAATCTCTATGTCTGATAAATTCAAACGACTAAAAAGTTTAAGCTTACAATCGCCAATTTTAACTGAACTGTTAGGTAAAATTTTTTCTAGGCGAATTTTAGCTAAATAGATGATAATTGGCTCTATAAATAATAAAGCGATGAATACCAAAAGAGAAATAATAAAAATAAACAATAAATTTCTTTTTCTCATTTTAATATATTTTACCATTTATTTTAATTGGGGGAAATAGAAAGGTAGCTGTCCCCTCTTAAAATAAGAGAGGACAGCCTATTTAGACTAATTAATATTCTTCAGGGTAAGATGGTGGTTGAGGGGTATTCTTTTTCTTTTCTGGTTTCTCAGCAACAACCGCTTCGGTAGTAATCAGTAAAGAAGCAATTGATGCGGCATTCTGTAAGGCTAATCTTGCTACCTTTGTGGGGTCTATTATTCCTGCATCAAACATATCGGTAATTTCGTTCTTCTCAGCATCAAATCCTACGTTGGTTTTCTCTTTTTTCAACTTCTCTACAATTACCGACCCCTCAAAACCAGCATTAGAAACTAACTGACGTAGTGGCTCTTCCAATGCTCTTTTAATTATACTAACTCCTATCTGTTCATCACCTTCCAATTTCATATTCTCCAAAGCGGGAATACTTCTTAAAAGACCTACTTCTCCTCCCGGAATAATTCCCTCTTCCACAGCAGCACGGGTAGCATGAAGGGCATCTTCAACCCTTGCTTTCCTTTCCTTCATTTCCGTCTCTGTTGCTGCACCCACGTTGATTACCGCTACTCCTCCTGCTAACTTTGCCAAACGTTCTTGTAATTTCTCTCTATCATAATCAGAATCTGTTTCTTCTATCTGTTTCTTTATCTGTTTAATCCTACCTTGAATTGCCTCTGTTTTGCCAGCTCCCTCAATAATGGTTGTGTTCTCCTTATCAACCCTTACACGTTTAGCTCTCCCTAAATCTTCAAGAGAAATCTTCTCTAATTTTATACCTAAATCCTCAGTGATTGCCCTTCCACCCGTAAGAATAGCTATATCCTCTAACATTGCTTTTCTTCTATCACCGTATCCAGGAGCCTTTACTGCACAACAGGAAAGTGTTCCACGAATCTTATTAACTACCAATGTTGCCAAAGCCTCACCTTCTACATCTTCGGCAATAATTAAAAGAGGCTTACCTGCCTGAGCGATCTTTTCTAACAAAGGTAGCATATCCTTAACATTGGATATCTTCTTTTCATGAATCAAAATATAGGGATTTTCTAAGATACACTCCATCTTTTCCGCATCGGTAACAAAATAAGGAGATAAATAACCCTGGTCAAACTGCATTCCTTCCACTACCTCTAAAGTTGTAGCCATAGATTTTGCTTCTTCTACAGTAATCACTCCATCCTTACCAACCTTATCCATAGCATCGGCGATAAGCTCTCCTATTTTAGTATCTCCGTTAGCAGAAATAGTAGCTACCTGAGCAATTTCTTTCTTATCTTTCACTGGTTTTGAAATCTTCTTAATTTCCTCTACAACTTTCTCCACTGCCTTGTCAATACCTCTCTTTATCGCCATGGGATTAGCTCCGGCAGCAACATTCTTTAATCCTTCTTTAAAAATTATCTCTGCCAGTATTGTAGCTGTTGTAGTTCCATCACCAGCAGTATCAGAAGTTTTTTCTGCTACCTCTTTAACCAACTGTGCTCCTATATTCTCATAAGGCTCCTCTAACTCAATCTCTTTAGCTACAGTTACGCCATCCTTAGTAATCGTTGGTGAACCAAATTTTTTTTCTAAAACAACATTCCTACCTTTTGGTCCTAAAGTAGCTTTAACTGCTTTACTAAGAATTTCTACACCTTTTAATACTGATTTTCTTGCTTCTTCGTTAAAGATTAACTGTTTAGCCATAGTTTCCTCACCTCCTTCGTAATATAATTTATGAAATTATAGCTAAGATTTCATCTTCCCTCACAATAAGATAATCCTCATCATTAATAGTTATCTCCGTTCCTGAATATTTACCATACAATACCTTATCTCCTACCTTCACAGAAAGAGGTATAATCTTACCATCATCGCTTCTTTTACCCTCTCCCACAGCAACGATCTCTCCTTCTTGAGGTTTCTCCTTCGCTGTATCAGGTAAAACAATGCCTCCCTTTGTTCTTTCTTTTTCTTCTGAAGGTTTAATTACTACTCTGTCTCCTAATGGTTTTATCTTCATAGCTCACCTCCTTTTATTTTAGCAATCTAACTAATTGAGTGCTAAATATAAACTAAAAAAAATTAAAATTTAATTATTTTAATATTATTATTCTTTTATCCATCACCTCCCCTCTATATATTTTTCTCGTTCAACAATCTTATTATAGCAATTATAGTAAAAAATATTACTATAAAAATATTTTTTGTCAAGGATTTTTTTGTGTTTTGTAAAAGCAAAATAGAAATTTCATATTTTTAGCAAAATAGAAATTTCATATTTTAAAGAGCTTCTACCAAAGCTTCTCCCTTTTCTTCAAAGTTAAGCGAACCAGGCAATTTAAA
>JAMWDA010000046.1 GCA_023818995.1 Candidatus Omnitrophota bacterium | reverse complement strand
TAAATCAATATCACCAAATACACCTGTCTTTATGTTTTGCTTTCTAAAATTTAAAATACCTTTTTTAAAATTATCTTCATAATTGTACCAGTTAGTTTTTATTTGGACTATGGGAATTCCCATTGCCTGCGATTGTAATTTTAATAAATTTAAATTAATTGCATGAGAACAAGAATGCTTACCATCATTTGAAACCATATTTAAAAGATATTTAATTTTAAAATTATCTTTTATCGCTCTATAGCAAACTAAACAACTTTCTTTACCTCCACTAAAAGAAACAAAAGCATCTTTGGTCATTTTTTATGAAAAATTTAAAACATAACCGCATACTTTACAATGGAAATCGCCTCTTTTTAAACCACTGCCACATCCCGGACAAGAGCTTTCATCTATATTTGGTTTAGGAATCACACCTACTACTTTACAAAAAATTTCGTAATAATAAAGATGCTCCTTATTTAAAAACTTTACTGGATAAATAAGTTGTTTCTCTTTAAATTCATCATCAGAAATTTTCCTTGTGATAACCTTTCTTAAAAGGGCCATTCCTGAGCCAAATTCAATAGGGCGTTTACTTTGCCAAATAATTTCAGTAGGTAAAATATCCTCAAATGCCTTTCGTAGTATCCATTTTCCCCATATCTTGCCGTTTTCTTTGTAGATTTTTAGATTTGCTGGTAGCTTTAAAGCAAAATCAATCAAAGTATTATCAGTAAACGGTTGTATTAGCTTAAATCCAAAGAACTTGGCGATTTTATTTGAACTAAATTTCATAACTTTGGCAATTTTATAAATATAACTATTAAGATCATCAATTTTTTGCATAAATGAATATCCAGCAAATAATTCATCACTGCCATCTCCTGTTGCTATAGAAGTTATTCCTATTTCTTTGGCTTTTTTTAAGCCAAAATATATCACCAAATCATTAGGTATCGCTGGATCAAAACTTTTAAGAATTCTAATTACTTCTGGTATAGCGCTGAGTGCCTCACTAACATCTACTTTATAATGCACCCACTTTAGCTTAAGTCTTTTTGCGAACATATTAGAATAATAAATATCTTCAGCATCTTTTTTTAAACTAACTGTTACTGGCACTATCTTGGGATTAAGAGCCGCAATTATTGAGGTATCAAGACCACCTGAAAAAAGCAAGCCCTCAAAAAACTTTTTCTTTATAATGCTTGAAAGTAGAAAACGCAATGTTTTAAATTCTTTACTCACATACATTCTTCTAATGCACTGATTAGTTTTATATTTTCCTTATGTTTTCGCACCGCAAGACGTATAAAACTATTATTAAAACCCCTAAAATTTGCACAATCTCTAATAAGAATGCCCTTTTCTAACAACTTTTCTTTAAGCGTAGATGAACTTAACCCTTTTTTAGTTATCTTAACCAATAAAAAATTTGTAAATGAAAAGTAAGGTTTAAGTCCTTTTATTTTACAAAGACGTTCATAGAGAAATTTTCGTTCTTTTTCAATTAACTTTTTGGAACGTTGAATAAATAAAGTTTCTTTTAAACATTGTGCGGCTACTTTTTGCGCCAATACGTTTACATTCCAGGGAATTTGATATTTTTTTAAAGCTTTTATAATGCTTTTATGCGCCACTAAATACCCAACCCGCAAACCGGCGCAAGCGCAAAAAATTTTGTAAAAGTTCTAAAAACAATAATTTTTTTTGAACTTACTGCCAATGGTATAAATGTATATGCATTTTCATTAGATACAAAATCCATAAAAGCTTCGTCAATAAAAATTTTTTTAGCAGGTATATCCAATAGGTTTTGCCATTTTGATATAATAAAATTTCCAGTTGGATTATTTGGATTGCATATTAAAAGGATATCGGTTATTTTTATAAAAGTCGGATCTAAACAAAAATATTTGTTTTCTTTTAGAGTAATAAATTGCAATTTGCAATTTGAAATTTTAGCAGCGCGTTCATATTCAGTAAAAGATGGCACAACTATAGTTACTTTACTTTCTTTAAAAGCATTAAAAACAAGATAAATAAGTTCAGTAGAGCCGTTGCCGACTAATATGTTTTCATCTTTTATTTTCCAATATTGGGCAAGCGTTGTTGTAAATAAACGATTTTTTGGATCAGGATAAAAAACTAAATCATCTAAGTGTCTGTGTAATAATCTTTTAACACCTAAAGGTATCCCCAAAGGATTGATATTGGCACTAAAATCTAAAATAGAACCCCTTTTCCTTGGGGTAATTTCATAAATATTACCCCCGTGCTCATAAATTTTCTCCATAACAAAAAAGATATTTAAAAAAAATCCCAAATAAAAGCATTAATAATGAACTGACCAAACTTATTGCTATGGCTTCATTAATATGAGATATCTTTGGCTTTCTGCCATCTCCAAGATATGGATGTTTAACTATTATTCCTGAATAGTTACAATTTCCACCTAATCTTATTTCCAATGCCCCAGCCATGGCTGCTTCACTAATTGCACTATTAATTGAATCCTGTTTTCTTCCATCCCTAAGCATAATCCGAAATGATTTTAAAAGATTCTTACCACAAAATAAACTGGCTAAAGGAATAAGAAAACCTGTAATCCTTGCTGGAATAAAATTTGCAATTGTATCTAACTTAGCGGAAAACCATCCAAAATAAAGAAATCTTTCATTTTTATGTCCAATCTCTGAATCAAGTGTACTTATCGCCTTAAATATAATTGCTAAAACTGGTCCACCTAAAAATAGATAAAAGAGTGGGGAGATAATCCCATCATTTGTATTTTCAGCTATTGATTCAACAGTTGCACAAATGATCTCATCTTTTGATAATTTCTCGGTATCCCTTCCAACCATAAGAGAAAGTTTCTTGCGTGCACCTATAATATCATTTTTTTCTAACATCTTAAAGACAGCATAAGCATGTAAACTTAGGTCTTTAGTAGCAAGGGTAGTATAGGAAATAAAGACCCAAACAATCTTACCTATAAAAGGATTTATCCTTTGGGCTATTTTAATAATTAAATATGTAGATATTCCACTTATAAAAATTACTAAAAACCAGGTAATTATTCCAGAAAGAATTTGAATAATTTTATTTCCTTTTTTATTGAGTATCTTTTCAAGAAAAGAAATTAATCTACCCATTAAACGTACAGGATGAAGAAACCATTGAGGATCCCCAAAGATAAGATCAAAGATATAGGAAAATACAATTAAGTCCATATAAGAATAAAAAGAAGGTTACTTAATTCAGAAATCTCATTTACTGCTCCAATTGTATCTCCAGTCATACCACCTATTTTAAATTTTGCATAATGGATAAATAGTAATGCTGGCAGAGAAGAAAAAAGAAAAATTACTATACCCTTTAATCCAAATAAAATGAAAGAGAAAAATATTGTAAATATACCAGATAAAACTACATCTTTCTTACGTGCATATTTAATAAAAAATTTAGCCTTTCCTTCATTACCGGCATAGGAGACCAAACAACCCAATGTTTGCACCCAACGTGAAAAACAACAAATCATAATCAATGCACGCCAAAGGATATATTTTGGAAGGCTGATAATTAAGGAGAATTTTAAGAGTAAAAGTAGGAATAATCCTACCGCTGCCATAACTCCAATTCTTGAGTCATGCATTATCCTTAAAATTTCTTCTTTAGATTTTGAACCATAAAAACCATCACAGGTATCAGCAAATCCATCTAAATGTAATGCTCCGGTAATAATTGCTGAGGTTAACAGGATAATTGCTACCAAAACTGTTTGAGGAAGAAAATTAAAGATTAAAGAGATAACTGATAATATGCCTCCGATGAGAATACCTACGAAGGGAAAATATAAAAGTGAACGACCATAGTCTTTTTCTTTAATCTCCTTAGAAAGCTTAAAATTTAAAGTTGTTAAAAATTTAAGAGCAATTAGAAAATAATTCATAAATTCTATTATCCTTTAGAGACACCTGCACTCTCAAATGTTGCCATCTCATTTAAAATCTTGATACTTGCTTCAATAATATTCATAGCTAAAGCTGCTCCTGTGCCTTCTCCAAGCCGCATATCCAAATCTAATAATGGTCTTAAACCAAGATACGAAAGCATAAATCTATGTCCTTTTTCTTCGGAACAGTGGGAAGAAAACATAAATTCTTTTACCTCAGGCCTAATTTTATAGGCAATAAGTGCAGAGGCAGTAGTAATAAATCCATCTATTACAATTGGGATTCTCCGAGCAGCAGCGGCTAAAATCACCCCTGCCAAACCTCCAATTTCAAAACCTCCAACCTTTGCCAATACATCTAAACCATCATTGGCTAAAGGAGAATTAATTTCAATTGCTCTTTTAATAACTTCAATTTTTTTTGATAATCTTATATCATCGATTCCTGTGCCTCTTCCAGTAATCTCCTCAACCGATTTTCCCGTAATAACTGAACCTATTGCTGCCGAAGGAGTTGTGTTTCCAATACCCATATCACCTATTCCCACAATATCTATACCCTTCTTATACTCTTCTTCAAAGACTTCTATACCTACCTCAATTGAAGAAATAGCTTGTTTCTTTGACATCGCTGGACCTTTTGTCATATTCTTTGTGCCATAGCCAATCTTTTTTATGATAAGTTTTGGATCTTTTTTTAAATCTACAGCCACTCCCATATCTACAACCACAACCCTTGCACCAACATGCTTAGCCAGTACATTTATTCCTGCACCACCTCTTAAGAAATTATAGACCATTTGGCTAGTAACTTCTTTTGGAAAAGCACTTACCCCTTCTTCTACAACTCCATGGTCTGCAGCCATAGTAAAGATTACCTTATCTTTTAATTTTGGTCTTAGATTTCCGGTGATAATAACCAATTTTTTGGCAATCTCTTCTAAACGTCCAAGACTGGCCTTAGGTTTTGTGAGATTATCTAATCTATCTTGGACCTCTTTTTCTAAAGTATAATCTGGTCTTTTAATCTTTTTTATCATCTCATTTATTAACTCCATCTTTTTCTCCTTTTATTATCACTGGAATTCCTGCAACCATCATAATCACTTTATCTGCCTGCTGAGCAAAGATTTGATTAGTCTTACCAAGGAGATTGCAAAAACGCCTTGCAAATGGATTATCTGGAACTATACCTTCACCAACTTCATTTGAAACAACAATTGAATTTAAAGGAGACCTTTTTATTTGTTTAATTATCTTTTCTACTTTCTTTTCAATTATTTTATCATTATTCTCAACTTCCATAAGATTAGAAATAAATAATCCCAAGCAATCAATTAATATTGCATCATATCCTTTTTTTAATTTCTTTAATCTAGAATCAAGATTAATTGACTCTTCAATTACTTTCCAGGTCCTTGGACGGAATTTTTTATGTGATTTTATCCTCTCTCTCATCTCTTTATCTTTAGGGATACAGGTAGCAATAAAAACAATTCTCTTTCCAAAGGATTTTGCCAGATTTACAGCATAACTACTCTTACCACTTCTTGCTCCACCTAAAATGAAAATTATTTTTTTCATAAATAAAAACCCTTGACTCTAAAGTCAAGGGTTGCATCCTTTTTCTATAGCCCTTTCCTCGAGGAATCTCGTATAGGTAGGTCTTCTGACTCGGAGATCAACCTACTCGCTACACCTTCTCATCTGCCTTAAGGCAGACAATGGTATCTTGTAGCTTTCGTTCCTCCATACAGCGGCGGGACCGTTCTGGCCTCTCACCAGATTCCCTATTAAGCTATTAAGGCACCTATAACTTATTTAAATCTACTTCTATTTAATTATTTTGTCAAGTTCTTTTTTTTTGGGCTCTGAAAAATTCCTGATTTTTTAAAATTTCTTTATCAAAGGGGACTGATATTTCCTTTATCGCTTTTTATTTTTTATTTCCAAAACTTACGCTAACTTCTATCCTTCTATCCATATCCTGTGGCTAAAGCAACCTGCAGAGAAGGTAGGGAAAGTTTTTCTTTAAGTAGTCTTACAATTCTTTTTGCATTTATCACCAAAAATGTCATTATCACCTGTATGGCTACCTTCCATTTACCTCGGTATCTTGCACGGGATAAGCCATGCCATTTTTGGGCTTCAGCGAATTTGCGTTCGATCATCTTGCGAAGCTTTAAAGCACGCTTACGATAACGATTTTGGCTATCACTAAACAGATAACCTGCCTTAACAAAGACCCTTGCCCGATCTTCTGTTGTTTTAATACAAGTAGATTTGACTGGGCACCTCAAACAGTCTGTGGTTGAGAAGTAATATAAGAAGCCTTCTTGTTGAGGAATTCTTCCTATAGAGAGATTGCCTTGAGGGCATCTCAAGGTATTCTTCTTTCTATTTAATCTAAAGTCCTGCCAGGTTCTTCTGTTTCGGCGATGAAAACTAATATAAGGTCTTATCTTCTTTTGTCTTAGGAGTTGATAATTATCTCCTGTGTCATAGATAGTATCACCTGCTAAACCAGAGGATTTAATCTCTTTTTCTTCTTCTTTTTCAAGGAGAGTTTTTAATCTTATACCTTCTATCTCATTGCCAGCTAAGGTATCTACTGAAGTGATAATCTCAGATTCATCTTCAACAATATGTGCCTTATAGCCGCAGAAGTTATCCTCTAATTCTGGAGAGGTCTTGCCAAACCGGGCATCTGGATCAATAAAGCTGGCGAGTTTGTCTTTTTTCTTTCGATTCCATATGAGACTATTCAGGATTCGACAGAAGCCATCTATTTGTTGGTCAAATTTACCTTTTACCTTCTTGATAAATTTACGGGTAAGCTTACGCTCCTGAGCTATCTCTTTTTTATCTGGCTTGGTAAATAGCCGCGTCTTCCTGAGATATTTCTTTGCCAGTTCTTTGGCTTTTTGAGGATTGAATTTTGAAATTGTTTTAATAATGAGTCTTCTTCCCTGATGCAGCAGATTTACTTTATTGGGAAGAGAGATATCTGCGGTAATCTTAGAAGCATCGACAATTTTGAGGCATTCTTTTAAAAGATCTTTTTTCTTTGCTTGGAGCACCACTCTATCAAAAAGCCTTTCAAACCTCTCTTTGCCAAGTCTCTCCCTAAAGACTACTAATGAGGTATCATCGGGTGTGTAGGTGAGTGAATCTGAAGGCCAACAAAGTAACGATAGAGGATATTATATTTACATTGCTGGGCCACTTCTACGTCCGAAAGCTTGTAGTAAAATTCTAAAAAGAGCATCTTAAATAAAACCTCAGGTGGATAGCTTGGTCTGCCTAATTGGCTATCGTAAAGGTCTTTTGTCTCCTCTTCGACGAAAGAGAAGTCTATTTTTTCTTTAATATCTAAAAGAATGTGTTCTGAGGGAAGAAGATTCTCATAGACATAGCTATCAAAGAAGTCCTTTTGTTTATTTGGTTTACCTAACATATTGGCCTTCCTGTTTAATTCATCTCATTACCTACCAATATGTTAGCATAAATATGAGAAAGAGCAAGTATTTTCTCCGACGAGAAAAATGTTTAAAATTCAGCGGACTTTTTCAGAGATTTCTTCTTCTTTATTGTAAAACTATGCTCTTTTGTGGGAAATTTTTCTTGGATAACTTCTTCCTTAAATTTTTTAATCGCCTCTAAAATTTGTAAGGATAGATTTATATATTGTTTTACAAATTTTGGTCTGAACCTTTCAAACAATCCAACCATATCATGGGTAACTAAAACTTGACCGTCGGAGAATGGGCCTGCACCAATTCCAATTGTGGGAATCTTTAATTTCTCAGTAATTATCTTTGCTAATCTATCGGGAATACATTCTAAGACTATAGAAAAACATCCTGCTTCTTCTAATAAGATTGCCTCTTCAATTAATTTTTTTGCGGTTTCAGCATCTTTCCCTCTCACTTTAAATCCTCCAAATTGTGCTGTAGTCTGAGGAGTAAGTCCAATGTGACCCATAACTGGAATTCCAGAATTTATAATTGCTTTTGTCATCTCTATACATCCAGAGAACCATTCCAATTTTACTGCATCACAACCTGCCTCTTTTATAAATCTACCGGCATTTCTTATTGCAGATTCTTTATAAATATTAAATGACATAAATGGCATATCTCCTACCAATAATGCAAATCTTACTGCCCTCCTTACTGCCTTTGTATGATGGAGCATCTCTTCCATAGTAACTGGAACTGTAGAGTCGTAACCTAAAATGACATTTCCCAAAGAATCTCCAACTAAGATTATATCTATCTCTGCTTGATCGATAAGTGAGGCAAAAGGATAATCGTAAGCAGTAAGCATAGTGATCTTCTGTTTTCTTCTTTTCATTTCTAAAATATCAGGAATAGTAATTTTTCTCCTCTCCATTTTTACCTCCCCTTTAAGCCTATCTATCTTAAAGGTTTTTTATATAGTTATCTATTGCTCTTGCTGCTCTCTTTCCTGCACCCATTGCCGAAATTACCGTATCTGCTCCTGTAATAATATCTCCTCCAGCAAATACTCCTTTAATTGAAGTCCTATAATCTTTGTCTACTTTAATCGTTCCATCTTTGTTTATCTTTAAATCTGGCTCAGACTTTGGAATCAAGGGATTTGGACTTTGACCAATTGCAACAATTAAAGTGTCTACATCTAATACAAAGTTTGAAACTTCTATAGGTATAGGTCTTCTCCTTCCCGATTCATCAGGAGGACCTAACTCCATCCTTATACATTCTAATCCTTTCACATAGCCTGAATCATCTCCAATTACTCTTACAGGTTGAGTCAGTAATTTAAAATCCAGCCCCTCCTCTTTCGCATTATTTATCTCTGCATCTCTTGCTGGCATCTCCTCTTCTGTCCTTCGGTATACCAAGGTAACTTTTTTCCCCAATCTTATTGCACATCTTGCACAATCAAAGGCAACATTACCTCCACCGATCACAGCTATTCTTTCTCCAATATTTATAGGAGTAGAATATTCAGGAAAAAGATACGTTTTCATTAGATTAATTCGGGTTAAGAATTCATTCGCTGAATAAACCCTGTTTAAATTTTCTCCTGGGATTCCTAAGAACTGAGGAAGACCTGCACCTGCTCCAATGAAGATTGCTTTAAAATCCTGCTCAAAAAGATCAGATAGAGTATATGTCTTTCCAATAAGAGTATTTAAGATTATTTCTACACCTAATTTCCTTATATTTTCTATTTCATAAGAGACGATACTCTTTGGAAGACGAAATTCTGGAATCCCATAGGTAAGAACTCCACCTGGTTTATGTAAAGATTCAAAAAGAACTACTTTATATCCCATCTTAGCTAAATCTGCAGAACAGGTCAAACCTGCAGGACCGGAACCTACCACGGCGACTTTTGGTCGCCCTGAGTTTATAGTTGAAAGTTTACAGTGAAGAGTCTTTTCTCTTTTAGTTTCTATCTCCCAATCTGCAGCAAATCTTTCTAAAGCTCCAATGGCTATTGGCTCATCCTTTTTTCCTAAAATACAGAACTTTTCACATTGTTCTTCTTGTGGACAGACCCTTCCACAGATAGCTGGTAGATTATTCTTCTCTTTGATCTTAGATATAGCTTCATCGAATTTACTTTCAGAAATTAGTCTTATAAACTTAGGTATATCTATCTCTACTGGACAACCTTCTACACATTTTGGTTCTCTACACTGAAGACATCTCTTTGCCTCCAAAATTGTCTGTTCTTTAGAGAAACCCAATGATACTTCATTAAAATTCTTTATACGTTCTTGTGGTGATAATTTTAATATCTTTTGTCGAGCCATAATTCAGATTCTTTGAATAGATTTAATCTCTTTTTCAATTCTTCAAAATCTATCTGGTGCCCATCAAATTCAGGACCATCAACACAGCAAAATTTAGTCACACCTCCCACAGAAATTCTGCAAGAACCACACATCCCGGTGCCATCGACCATAATTGGATTTAATGAGACAATGGTCTTGATATTGTAAGGTCTGGTGATCTCGCAAATTTTTTTCATCATCTGAATAGGACCAACAGCATAAACCAAGTTGATGAGTTGATGAGTAAGTCATTTAAAATATCAGTAACGAATCCTTTTCTTCCATAAGAGCCATCATCAGTAGTAATATATAACTCATCACAAAATTGGCTCATCTCTTTTTCTAAAATGAGTAGATCCTTTGATCTACTCCCAATAATGCCAATAACTCTATTTCCTTTTTCCTTGAAGGCCTTAGATACAGGCAGGACCTCAGCAATTCCTACACCTCCACCAATGCAGATAACATTACCAAATTTTTCTATATCTGTAGGTCTTCCCAAAGGACCAAGTATATCTAAGATTTCATCATTTAT
>JAMWDA010000045.1 GCA_023818995.1 Candidatus Omnitrophota bacterium | reverse complement strand
TTTTTAAATCAAAAATAGTATATCCCCAAGGAGGCTCCATCCCCAGATTTTAATTTTCTTATCTCATTGAATTAGACAAAGTTAGAAAAATTTAAGCTTAATTTTTGGGTAAACTCCAGTTTTGTTAAAAATGTTGTTGCAAGATAGAAATGTTTTAGTTAAAGATCGGATGTGGTGGATTTTCTACAGAGCGGAAAATTTATTTTAATTTTTATATTTTTAAAGATACTGTAAGGTTTAAGCAATTTATGCTATGATAATATAGAGGGTAGTTACTTCTAAATTCATAGATTAGGAAAGTAGAATATGAAAGAAAGAATATTAGTTGTTGAGGATGATAACAACATTTCTAAACTGATTAAGTACAATTTAGAGAAGCATAATTTTGATTGTATAGTTTCTTCTAATGCCGAGGATGCTTTGGATATTTTGGATAGATATTCAGTAGGTTTAATTATTTTAGATATAATGCTTCCCGGTATGGATGGATTTGAGTTTTGTAGAATTATAAAACAGGAGCCAAAATTAAAGGATATCCCTCTAATAATTCTTACGGCAAGAGGAGAAGAGGTGGATAGAATTGTAGGTTTAGAGTTAGGCGCCGATGATTATATCGTAAAACCTTTTAGTCCAAGAGAATTAGTTTTAAGAGTAAGAGCGATTTTAAAGAGGATTAAACCTAAAGATAGGGAGAAAGATAATATTACCTGTGGGATAGTTACAGTGGATATAGACAAACATAAAGTTTTTGTTAATCAGAAGGAAATAATTCTTACACCCATAGAATTTAAGTTATTAGTTACTTTGATGCGGAAGCCGGGTTACGTTTATAGCAGGGAAAACCTTTTAGAAAAAGTGTGGGATATTAATACGGATATTTATACTCGTACTGTAGATACCCATATTAAACGTTTGAGAGAGAAATTAGGAAAAGCTGGTAAAATGATCGAAACTGTTGTAGGGGTAGGGTATAGATTTAGGGAGGAAGAGGATGAGGATTAAACTACATTGGAGGTTAACTTTTATTTTTTACTTTGTGTTTATCTTGGTTTTGTTGATAGGTTATTTTTATCTTATACCTCAACTTAGGTTATACTTTGAGCATAGTTTAAAGAACAATATTAAAAATCAACTTTTCTTAGACAAGCATCTTTTAGAAAAATATTTAATTGACGAAGATACGTTTATTGAGGATGCCGATGCAATTTCTGATAGAATGGGAGAAGAATTAGGTATAAGAGTTACCATTATCGGGATTGATGGGGTGGTTTTAGGTGATAGTGATTTAAGCAAGGAGGAACTAAAATATGTTGAAAATCATTTAGATAGATTGGAAATTAAAAAGGCACAAGAAAATGGGTTTGGTATAAGTAAGCGGTTCAGTAGAACAGTAAAAAAAGACTTGCTTTATATGGCAGTTCCTCTTGGCAAGGATAATTCCTTAGGTTTTTTAAGATTCGCTATTCCTCTAAGAGATATAGAACTATTTGAGGCAAAATTAAAAAGAATAGTTTTTTTAGCTTTATTATTAATGCTCGGATTTGGTTTATTATTGTTTTTTTCCTTATCGTCTTATATTTCTAAACCACTTCTTGAGATGGTAGAGATTGCAAAATCTTATGCTAAAGGAAATTTTTTAATTAAACCACCCCTACGTTTAAAAGATGAAATAGGAGAATTGGCTAAAGCGTTGAGTATTATGTCTGAAGAGATAAAGAATAAGATTGAGAAGATAGAACAAGATAAAACGAGTTTAGATGCTGTGTTATCGAGTATGTTTGAGGGAATTATTGTTACCGATAAAAATGGTGAAATTACTTTAATGAATCCTTCTTTAAAGAACCTGTTCTCTATTAATAATTCTCTTATCCAAGGGAGAAGACCTATAGAGATTATTCGCTATATTGATGTGCAAAGTATAGTTGATGAGATTATTGAAGGTAAACAGAAATTTGTTAGCGAAGAGGTTAAAATTAATTTACCTGAGGAAAAAATATTAAAGATAAATGGCACAGCTATTATTAGAGATGACAAATTAGAGGGAGCAGTGCTTGTTTTTCATGATATCACAGAGTTAAGGAGATTGGAAAAGATAAGGCAGGATTTTGTAGCTAATGTTTCTCATGAACTGCGTACACCTGTATCTAGCATAAAAGGATACGCAGAGACACTTTTAGAAGGAGCAATGGAAGATAGAAAAAATCTTAGTGAATTTATAAGTATTATCTATAATGAGAGTAATAGATTAGCAAATCTCATAGATGATTTATTAGACTTATCTAAAATAGAATCAGGGAAGATGGAGATGTTACTTAGACCTTTAGAGATAATTAATATAGTAAAAAAATGTGTAAATATTTTAGAGAATAAAGCAAGAGAAAAATCTATTACTGTTAGTTTGGATATACCAAAGAATTTACCTAAAGTATTAGGGGATGATAAAAGATTATCACAGGTTTTTTTAAATCTTTTAGATAACGCTATAAAGTACAATCAACAAGGTGGGTCTATAAATATATCAATTTTTGTTAAAAACAGATTCCTTCAAGTAGATATTTCCGACACAGGTATTGGTATTTCGCAAAAAGATATCCCGCGAATTTTTGAAAGATTCTATCGTGTGGATAAAGGACGCTCTCGCCAACTTGGTGGAACAGGTTTGGGTCTTTCTATTGTTAAGCATATCATTCAAGCTCATCGAGGTCAGGTATGGGTTAATTCAGAGCTTGGTAAAGGATCTACGTTTAGTTTTACTATTCCCCTCGTATAGCTTACCTTATTACCCACTTTAAAATTCACAAAAAGTTCACATAGTCTTCATAGTATTGTAACTTTCTTATAGTAATATTTATTCACAAAGAGAGGATGAGAGGAAAGGAGGTGGTAAGCTATGGTAGAAGCAATAAGAGGTTTAAATAAAGAATTTATTGTGGCTCATTTGCGTGCGCGAATAGAAGAATTAAATACTATTTTGAAGAATATTGAGAGTGATGACTTATTTGACTACACCTATCTGCAGGAAGGTCTTAAGAAGGTGGAGGTTAATTTAAGGAGGATTCGAAAGAACGTATAAGGGAAAGGAGGAGAAGAAATGAAGTTTATTAGAATAATTTTAATAGGTTTTGTAGGGTTTATATTTGTTAATGGTATTTCTTATGCCGGTGAGGTAGATATTTTGCTTCAGAAATTAGTAGAGAAAGGGGTTCTTACTCCCGGTGAGGCACAAGAGATAAAGACGGAAACTCAGGAACAGATAAAGAAAGAAATTGCTCAAGGTAAATATTCTAATCTTCCTCAATGGGTTCAGAATATTAATTTAAAGGGAGATTTAAGAACAAGGTATCAGTATAGACATGAAAAAGCAGATAATAATTACTCTAAGGATACACATATTGGTAGAGTACGGATGAGATTTGGGTTAGATACGAAAATAAATGAGCAAATTAAAGCCGGTATAGGTATTGCTACTAATTCTGGAGGTGACCCGCGTTCTACTAACATTTCCTTTGGAGATAAGAATAGTGGACATTCCTCCAAAATGGAGATAAGACTTGATTATGCTTATGCAAAATATAGTGCCTTACCATGGTTAGATATAGTGGGAGGTAAAATGCTTCTAAGTGATGTTGTTTGGGAGCCGGTAGATTTAATGTGGGATACGGATATTACCCCCGAAGGAGCTGTGTTTGCATTAAATAAGAAGTTAGGTTCGCATTTAGATGGATTTATGAAAAATGCTATATTATTTGGAACAGCAGATACATCTACAAATGCTGACCCAATAATGCTATATATGGTTCAGCCGGGATTAAACTACAAATTTAATGATGCGATATCGTTAAAAAGCGGGTTTAGTTTCTATTCCTGGCAAAATGTAAAAAGTAAAGCCTCTCCTACAGATAGTTGGTATAAGAGTTCTAATACAAAATCGGGAACCACCTGGGTATACGATTATAACTTAATTAGTCCTGCCCTGGAATTAAGCATAACTGAACCATTTAAAGCAATTGGATTAAATGTAGAAAAGTTGAAATTATTCGGTGAATACGTAAATAACGTCCATATATCAGACAATAACACCGGTTTTGGTTTAGGATTTCAGTTGGGTAGTGATAAGATTAATAAATTTGGTGATTGGCAGTTTAAATATATTTATGCAATGTTAGGTAAAGATGCTGTTTTAGATGTTACCCCTGATTCTGACCGTTATCATGGTAAGACTGGTATGCGTAGTCACGAAGGGATTTTTAGTGTTGGTTTAGGTAAAAATACTTCTTTAGGAGTAGATGTTTATCGTTCCTGGAGTATAATTGATACCCGTAAAGCTCCCGAAACAGTTATTCAGGTGGATTGGAATTTAAAGTTCTAAATTAACAGGAGGTATAACTATGAAGTATGTTAGATTATTAATTGTAACAGTAGTGTTAATGAGTTTTGGATTGAATGCTTACGGAGAGAAAATTATAGTGGAAGGTTCAACTACGGTTTTGCCAATTGCTCAGAAAGCAGCAGAGGTATTTATGAAAAATAACCCTAAGGCAAATATTTCTGTTCGGGGAGGTGGTTCGGGAGTAGGAATTGCTTCTTTGATCGATGGTAATTGTGATATTGCTGATTCTTCAAGACCAATAAAACCATCGGAATTAGAGAAAGCTATAGCGAGAGGAAAAGATATAAAAGCCCATGTAATTGCTATGGATGGGATAGCTGTTATCGTTCATCCTAACAATAAAATTAAAGGGTTAACTAAAAAGCAGATAAAGGATATATACACGGGTAAAATTTCCAATTGGTCTCAAGTAGGTGGTGATAATCAAAAAATAGTGGTTGTTTCCCGAGACAGTGCGAGTGGAACTTTTGAAGCATTTGGAGAATTAGTTCTAGATAAGGAGAAGGTAAGACCGGATGCAATTATGCAAGCTTCTAATCAAGCAGTTGTTTCTGTGGTTGCTAAAACTAACGGCGCTATTGGTTATGTGGGTTTAGGGTATATTGAACCAAGTGTTAAGGCATTAGAGATAAATGGGGTTATGCCTTCAAAGGAAGCTGTTTTAACAGAAAAGTATCCTGTAGCCCGGCCATTATTTATGTATACAAATGGCACTCCTCAAGGGCTAGTAAAGGAATTTATTGATTTTATTAAGAGTGCGCAAGGACAAAGACTTGTTGATGAGGATGGCTTTGTAGCTTTGAAATGAAGTTTCCTATGAAAGGGTTCAAAGAAAAACTATATATAAACATCTTCTCTATTTTAGCTTTCTCTTCATTGTTTTTTCTGGGGGGTATAGTTTTCGTGTTGTTTAAAGAGGGGTTGCCAATTTTTAAAAAGGTTAACTTTTTTGAATTCGTTTCGGGTAGATTTTGGTACCCTACCTATGACCCACCTGAATTTGGGATTTTACCTCTGTTATTAGCTTCCTTCCAGGTTACCTTAGGAGCAATGTTTGTTTGTGTCCCTTTAGGTATAGGTAGTGCTTTATATTTAAATGAGATTGCAAGTTTTAAACAAAGAAAGATAATGAAATCTTTGGTAGAGATTCTGGCAATGATACCTTCAATTATTTATGGATTTTTTGGCATAGCAATTCTTGTTCCTTTTTTACAGAATTTACTTAATCTACCCACAGGGTTATGTGCTTTTTCTGCCAGTTTAGTTTTGGGTATTATGGCAACCCCTACTGCTTGTAGTATTGCTGAAGATGCTTTAAGTTATGTTCCCAGATCTTTTAAAGAAGCATCTTTTGCTTTGGGAGCAAACCGATGGCAGACATTGGTTAAAGTAGTTATCCCTGCTGCTGGTTCGGGAATATCAAGTGCAGTAATTTTAGGTATGAGTAGAATTGTGGGAGAAACGATGGTAGTACTTATGCTTGCCGGGGGAGCTGCGGTTATCCCTAAATCTTTTTTTGAACCGGTTAGACCGATAACCGCGGCTATTGCTGCAGAAATGGGAGAAGTAGCTTTGGGAAGCGATCATTATCACGCTCTCTTTGCTATAGCTATTATTCTATTCTTTATTACCTTTGTGTTTAATGTTATTGCCGAATCTATAAGTAGAAAATATAGGTTAAAGTTAGGATTAGCACAGTGAAAAAAGAATTTTTCCAAAAAATAGGTTTTAGCTTTATAAGTTTATGTATGTTTTTAACAGTGTTGTTCTTGTTTGGTATAATATTTTTTATTGTTATAAAAGGTATAAGAGTTATCTCTTGGGAATTTTTAACCCAGATGCCTAAAGAAGCAATGACTGCCGGTGGGGTAGCTCCTGCAATTGTGGGAACATTTTATTTAACATTAGGGTCAATAATTTTTTCCTTACCCTTAGGTGTTGCTTGTGCAATATATCTTTGTGAATATTCTCCCCAGAGTTATATTGTTAATATAATCAGGTTTAGTATAAACAATTTGGCAGGAGTTCCTTCTGTAGTTTTTGGTTTATTTGGTTTAACGGTTTTTGTAAAGTATTTAGGCTTTGGTGTTTCAATTTTATCTGGCAGTTTAACTCTTGCTATTTTAGTTTTACCTTTAATAATCTCCGCTTCTAACGAGGCTATTTTAGCTGTTCCTCAGTCGTTGCGAGAAGCATCTTTAGCTTTGGGAGCAACCAAGTGGCAAACGATAAAGAAAGTGGTTTTACCTACAGCGTTACCAGGAATCCTTACGGGTATTATCCTTAGTATTGGAAGAGCTGCTGGTGAGACCGCACCGATTTTATTTACCGCTGCCGTTTTTTACTTAAAAGGTTACCCTAAATCTATATTTTCAGAAGTTATGGCATTACCTTATCATATCTATGCTTTGATGACCGAGGGGCTTTATCCTGACAAACAAGTAAAGATTGCTTTTGGATGCGCTCTTATTCTTTTATTTTTGGTTTTGTTATTCTCCTCGCTGGCTATATATTTACGCAATAAACATAAGAATATATATGGATATGGAAACTAAAGGAATTTGCAAGGTAAGTTCCTTTAATTCTATTAAGATTAGAGTTGAAGAAGTAAATTTCTTTTATGGTAAAAAACATGCTCTCAAAGATATTAATTTAAACATTTTGAAAAATCAAGTTACAGCCATTATTGGTCCATCTGGTTGTGGTAAAACGACATTTATTCGTATATTAAATAGGATGCATGAACTTATTCCCGATGCGCTTTTAACAGGTAGAATTTTTTTAGATGGTCAGGATATTTTGAGTTCATGCATAGATCCTACGGAAGTTAGACGGCGTGTAGGTATGGTTTTTCAGAAACCAAATCCTTTCCCTAAGAGTATATTTGAGAATGTAAGTTATGGTTTAAAAGTTAATGGTATCAGAGATAAAAATTTTATTGAAGATAAGGTGGTGGAAGCCTTGAAGAAATCTGCACTTTGGGATGAGGTGAAAGATCGTCTCGATGATAACGCATTGAAATTATCCGGTGGTCAGCAACAGCGACTTTGTATTGCAAGATGTTTAGCAGTAAAGCCTGAGGTAATTTTATTTGATGAGCCCTGTGCAAGTTTAGACCCAATATCAACTGCTAAGATAGAGGAATTAATCGTGGAACTTAAGAAAAATTATACTATAATAATTGTAACCCATAATATGCAACAGGCAGCAAGAGTTTCTGATTATACTGCATTTTTCTTATTGGGAGAGCTAATCGAGGTTGGTAGAACGGGAGATATTTTTAAATCTCCTCAAGATAAACGAACAGAAGATTATATAACAGGAAGATTTGGTTAATGAGTAAGAGAAGGTTGTAGATATTTACAGTGCAGGTTCAAAGCCTGCTTCCCAAGTAGACCCCAAAGCAATAGAAGTAATGAAAGAAAAGGGAATTGATATCTCTTTACAAATTCCCAAAAGTTTTAAAGATCTACCTGTTAAAGAGGTTGATTACGTGATTACTTTGGGATGTAAAGATATTTGTCCATTTTTCCCTGCAGAAGAACATATTGAGTGGCAAATAGATGATCCCAAAGGTAAACCTATAGATTTTTTTAGAAAAGTGCGTGATGATATTGGGGAGAGAGTAGAGAAATTAATTAAAGAAATATGTTAGAGAGAGGTGCTTTTTATGGAGAGACACTTTGATAACGAGCTAAAAGAGCTTAATAAAAAGATTCTTGAGATGGCAAGTTTAGTTGAGGGTTCTATAATTAAAAGTATAGAGGCATTAAAAAACCAAGATATAAACAAAGCTGAGGAGATAATAAATAACGATAGAAATATCGACGAGTTAGAATTGGTAATTGAGGACAAATGCTTAAGTTTGTTATCACTTTTTCAACCTCAGGCAAGAGACCTAAGATTTATTACCAACGCCACAAAAATAAATGCCGAGTTGGAGAGAATTGCGGATTTATCCGTAGATATTGCCCAGCGAGTTTTGGAGTTAGGAAATCAACCCCTTCTAAAACCTCTCGTTGATATACCGAAATTATCTATTGTTGCCCAGAAGATGGTTAAAGAGGCAATCGATTCTTTTGTAAATCGCGATGTAGAGCTAGCCAAAAAAGTTGTTATATCTGATAATGAAGCAGATAACTTGCGCAATTTGGTACAAAAGGAATTAATTTACGATTATATGGTTAAAGATGGGACAACCTCTCCTCGCGCTGTTCCCCTCTTATTAGTTGCCCGACACTTAGAACGCATCTGTGACCATGCCACTAATATTGCCGAGGATGTTATCTATATGGTTTCTGGGGAGATTGTAAGGCACCATCCTGAAAGATTATAGAAGGTATAAGAATAATTTTAATTAAGCCCACAAACAAAAATTTAGACTTTTTATTTATTGACTTTAAGATTGTTAGCGTGTAATCTATCTATTGAGATTGTTTGGTTTTAAAATTAAGATATTAAACCGCAAATTTATATGAGGATATTAATAGTATCAAATAGATTGCCTATTACTATAGAGGGAAAAGGTAATAAAGGTTTAGTGGTTAAATCAAGCGTAGGGGGACTTGTCTCAGGGATAAGCGATTATTTAAGTATGCTTAAGCTCTCCTTAACTTCATCCTCCCAGTATATTTGGATAGGTTCACCAGGGATATATATTAAGGAACGTAACGAAGCTATTTTGAATAAATTACTTAAAGAATACTCTTGTAAAGGAGTTATTTTATCGGAAGATATGATAGATAAATTTTATCATGGATTCTGTAATAGAGTTTTATGGCCACTTTTTCATTCTTTTCCTACATACGTTGAGTATAACAATGATTATTGGCAAGTTTACAAAGAGGTTAATGGTATTTTTGCAGACTCAATTTTGAAAATTATGGATGACGAAGATGTTATTTGGGTTCACGATTATCATTTGATGCTTCTACCCCAGCTTATAAGAGAAAGAAAACCTTTTGCAAAAATAATTTTTTTCCTTCATATACCTTTCCCCAATTTTGAGATATTTCGTCTCCTACCTAAAATGTGGCGGGTGGAAATACTTAAGGGTGTATTAGGTGCTGATGTGGTAGGATTTCATACTTACGAATACTCACAACATTTTCTTCAGTGTGTTTTGCGTATTTTAGGTTATACGAATGAGGCAGGAAGAATTTTAACCGATGATAGATTGGTAAAGTCAGGTGCGTTCCCTATGGGTATAAATTTTGAAAAATTCAATTCCGCTATAGATAATCCTCAAATTAAGGAGAATGTGAACACCTTGAAAGAGAAATTTAAGGACTACAAAGTATTGCTCTCTATAGATAGATTAGATTATACAAAAGGTATAAGGAACAGGTTAGAAGGATACGATTTATTTTTAAGGAATAATCCTAAGTATTTGAAAAAAGTTGTTCTTATTATGATTATTGTGCCTGGAAGAGTTGGTATTGAGCATTATCAGAGGACAAAGAAAGAGATAGATGAGTTAATTGGCAGGATAAATGGTGAGTTTGGTGATATGGGGTGGTTGCCAATTTTATATCAAAATAAATTTTTATCATTTGAGGAAATAGTTAGCCTTTATAATATTTCTGATACTATGCTCGTTACTCCTTTACGTGATGGGATGAATCTTATAGCTAAGGAATACATAGCTAGCAGAAGAAACTTTACAGGTGTACTTATATTAAGTGAAATGGCTGGTGCATCTTGGGAACTTACAGAAGCAATATTGGTAAATCCTAACGATATTAATGGGGTAGCTTATGCCATAAAAGAAGCTGTTGAGTTACCTATTGAAGAACAGATTAATCGTAATAAGGTAATGCAGACCAGACTTAAAAGATACGATATTAATCGTTGGGGTGATGAGTTGATGAAAGAGTTAGTTTCTATCAAAAAAGAGCAGAGCAGGTTCTTCGTTAAATTATTGGACAATAGCATTAGAGAGAAACTATTTAACGATTATAAAAAGGCAAAGAGAAGGCTAATATTTTTAGATTACGATGGCACAATTGTTCCCTTTGTTTATCAACCACTAAAAGCAACCCCTGACGAAGAGTTGTTGGAATTATTAAAGAAACTAACGATAGATAACGAAGTGGTAATATTAAGCGGTAGGGATAAGAGTAGTTTAGATAATTGGTTTGGTTTTTTAAAAATAAATTTAGTAGCTGAACATGGAGTTTGGATTAGAAGAAAAGAGGATAATTTTTGGAAGATGTTACAGCCTCTAAATAGTGAGTGGAAAAAACA